>NZ_JASHKS010000030.1:0-58178 GCF_030056835.1 Rhodococcus sp. IEGM 1372
GAACGGAAACTAACCGACGCCAAGGTCGGATCCACCGTTAATCTGACACTCCCGCCGTGGGCGGGCTACTTGCTGCGTCGCGCGCGGGTGACACACGTGCTCGTCGGATGCTTGATTGTCGTCGCGTTCGGCACCGCGGTGCGCGCCGTGCCGTCCTGGCCGGTACTGGTGGCAGGAACCCTCGTCGCGGCTGCAGGCATTGCGGTGGCAAATGTGTTGGGTCCGGTTCTGGTGCGCGTGATCGTGCGGGAGTGGAGCCTGCAGGAACGACCCGATGGGCGGGAGTGGAGCCCGCAGGAACGACCCGATTGGCAGGAGAGTCCGGCGGTGTCGGCTCGGCGGTTGGGGTTGTTGACCGGTGTGTTGACTGCCGTGATCAGTGCCAGCGCCGGTGTTGCGTCGGGGTTCTCGGTTCCGTTGACGGAGTCGCTCGACGGCGCGTGGCGGTGGGTGCTCGGGTTGTGGGCGGTTCCGGTGGTGATCGCGGTGTTGTGTATGGCACTGCTGTCCCGGATGTTCGCGAGGGCAGGCTCGTCGCCGGCGATGTCCGGTGCCGTGGGATCACACGGCGGTTCGGGCGTGCTGCGCTCCCCCGTTGCGTGGGCGGTGACGGCGTTCATGGGTGTGCAGTCACTCATGGCGTATTCGTTGATCGCGTGGCTGCCCACGATCTACCAGGATCGTGGAGTGGACGCCGCCGCGGCCGGTCTGTTGTTGACAGCTCTGTCGGTCAGCAGTGTCGTGACTGCGCTGACGGTGCCCAATGTGGCCACCAGGTTGCCGAGACAGAGCGTTCTGGCCGTTGCAGTGGTGCTGCCGACGGTTGTGGGTTTGCTGGGGGTGCTGTCCTCGGCCGATTCCTGGGCGTTGCTGTGGGCCGTGTTGCTCGGACTCGGCCAAGGTGGGCAGTTGTCTCTGGCGATGACGTTGATGAATCTTCGGGCCGCGACGGCGCGGGATGCCGCATCGCTGAGTTCGATGGCACAGACGGTCGGCTACGTCTTGGCAGCCTGCGGCCCGCTGGTGTGCGGCGCTGTGCACTCGGCAACGCAACGGTGGGAACCGTCGGTGCTGTTCCTACTCGTGATGACGGTACCGATGGCAGTCGCGGGCGCGGTGGCCGGACGCCGCGCGTTCTACGGCGTCGACGTCCGGCGAGAAGCCGGCGTCAGAGGCTCTTGACCCAGTGCGAAACCCGCTGCACGACGTCCTCGCAGGTGAGACCGAGTTCGTGGTGAAGCTGCTCGCGCGATGCATGGTCCAGGAATCGTTGTGGCACACCGAGATCGCGACACGGGGTGTCGACGCCTGCCGCGCGAAGAGCCGCGGACAGAGTCGAACCGATGCCACCGTGCAGGCCACTGTCTTCGAGGGTGACCACCATCCGGTAGTCCTCCGCCAATTTCAGCAGCGCCTGCGGGATGGGCAGTACCCATCTGGGGTCGACCACGGCCGCCGAGATGCCGTCCTGTCGGAGTTTCTCCGCGGCGTGCACGGCCAGCGGACCGAACACTCCGACGGCCACGATCAGCACGTCGCCCGTGGCACCGGACGGCTCGGTCAGTACGTCGACGATTCCGTCCAGTCTGCGTACTGCCGGCACGGTCTCGGTCACTGCGCCCTTCGGAAAGCGCAGGGCAGTGGGTCCGTCGGACGTGGCGATGGCCTCGGCCAACTCTTCTCGCAGAGTCTCGGCATCTCGCGGTGCCGCCACCTTCATGCCGGGGACGATGCCGAGCAGAGACATGTCCCACATGCCGTTGTGGCTGGCACCGTCGGCCCCGGTGACACCGGCGCGGTCCAGCACCACGGTGACCGGCAGTCCGAGCAGCGCCACGTCCATCAGCAACTGGTCGAACGCTCGATTGAGGAAGGTGGAGTAGATCGCGACCACCGGATGCATGCCGCCCAGCGCCAGCCCAGCAGCCGACGTCATCGCGTGCTGCTCGGCGATTCCGACGTCGAACAATCGGTCGGGGAACCGCACTCCGAACGCGGCGAGACCGGTGGGCGCGGCCATCGCTGCGGTGATCGCCACGACGTCCTCGTTCTGCTCACCCTGCTCGATCAATGCCGCCGAGAACACCGAGGTCCAGTCCGGTGCCGACTTGGATCGCGCCAGTCCGGTCAACGGATCGATGATCCCGGTGGCGTGCATCTGGTCTGCGACGTCGTTCTCGGCGTGCACGTAGCCCATGCCTTTGCGCGTCACCGCGTGGACGATGACCGGACCGCCGTATGCCTTGGCTCGGCGCAGAGCCGATTCCATCGCGTGCTGGTCGTGGCCGTCGACAGGACCCAGGTATTTGATACCGAGATCGGTGAACATCACCTGCGGGCTGATGGCGTCCTTCACCCCGGCCTTCATGCCGTGCAACATCGCGTAGGCCGTGGGCCCGACGATCGGAATGCGACGAACGATACGACGACCGTTGTCCAGCACCTTCTCGTACCCGGGCTGGAGCCGTAGGGCCGCCAGATGATCGGCCAGACCCCCGATGGTCGGGGCATAGGAGCGACCGTTGTCGTTGACGACGATCACCAGGGATCGGTCGCGGCCTGCGGCGATGTTGTTGAGGGCCTCCCAACACATTCCGCCGGTCAGGGCACCGTCGCCGACCACGGCGACGACGTGGCGGTCGGTCTCGCCTTTGAGGGCGAACGCTTTGGCCAGGCCGTCGGCGTAGGAGAGAGAGGCCGACGCGTGCGAGGACTCGACCCAGTCGTGTTCGCTCTCGACTCGTGACGGGTAGCCCGACAGGCCACCCTGCTTACGGAGCGTGTCGAACAGACCGGTGCGCCCGGTCAGCATCTTGTGCACGTATGCCTGATGACCGGTGTCGAAGATGACGGGATCGCGCGGGGAGTCGAAGATGCGATGAATCGCCAGTGTCAGTTCCACCACGCCGAGATTGGGACCGAGGTGGCCGCCGGTAGCGGACACCTTCTCGACGAGGAACGCACGGATCTCGCGGGCCAGTTCGGCCAGCTCCGCACTGCCGAGGTCGCGCAAGTCCTCGGGCGTCTGAATTCGAGCTAGGACACCCAACGAGATCGCTCCCTCCGGCCGGAAAACACAATGGAAATTTCAGTCTACGGAGTTATCGAGCACTGCTGCTCCGCCCAGCATCGTGACGCCGACAGTACCGTCGAACGTCGAGATGCCCTGGGTCAGCCGCCCCTAACCTGGGCAGTGACGAAACGGACATCACACATACAGTGTGGCCTATGAGCAACGTGGTCGATGCCATCCTGCGCCGAGTTCACGAACTGTGCCGCGACGATACGTCCGGGCAGGTGGCGGACTACATTCCCGAGCTCGCTGCCGTCACGCCGGACGGGTTCGGTATCGCGCTGACGACCACGGACGGTTACGTCTATGAGGTCGGCGACACTCGACTCCCCTTCACGATCCAATCGATCTCCAAGCCGTTCACCTACGCGTTGGCGTTGGCCGACCGGGGCCTGGACGTCGTGGCGAGCAAGATCGACGTCGAGCCGTCCGGTGAACCGTTCAACGAGATCAGTCTCGACCCCGTCACCGAGCGACCACGCAACCCGATGATCAACGCCGGTGCCATCACGTCGGCGTCGCTGATCGTCGGGCGAAATGCCGAGGATCGATTCGAGCGCATTCGAGCCTCGTACTCGCGGTATGCGGGACGGTCTCTGACGTTCAACGACGCCGTCTACCGGTCGGAGGCCCGCACCGGCAATCGCAACCGCGCAATCGGGTACATGCTCCGTTCGTTCGACATCATCGACCACGATCCCGACGCCGCTGTCGATCTGTACTTCCGCCAGTGCTCGATCGACGTCACCGCCGCGGACCTCGCCATGATGGCGGCAACCATGGCCAACAACGGCGTCAATCCACGCACGCGTGAACGCGCACTGGCACCTGCCCTTGTCGAACGAGTGCTGTCGGTCATGACCACGTGTGGGATGTACGACGGCGCAGGCGACTGGGTCGCGAGGGTCGGCCTGCCGGCCAAGAGTGGGGTGGGAGGCGGGATCCTGGCGGTACTTCCGGGGCAGATGGGCATCGCCGTCTACTCTCCGCGGCTCGACTCGCACGGGAACAGCGTGCGCGGAGTCGCCGCCTGCCGAGAACTCTCGACACGGCTCGAACTGCACTTTTTGCACGTCACCCGAGCGGCGAAATCCTCGATACGGCGCCGATACGTGGTCACCGAGGCACCCTCACGCAAACGGCGATCGGAGGTGGAACAGGCCACCTTGGCTGCCGTGGGCGATCGCGCCCGCGTCTACGAACTGCACGGGGATCTACTGTTCTCCGGTGCCGAGACTGCCGTCCGTGAGATCGGCGACCTCGATCGGGAACTCGATGCCCTCGTCATCGATGTGCGCGGCGTCGACGAGGTCAGTGACATCGCCCGGACGATGTTCGAGGATCTACGCCAGGATCTCGCAGAGCACGGCTGTGTGGTGGGTCTGGTGGATCCCAGAGCGATCATGGGTCACACGACGTCGAGTCTCGACCCGGCGGACCCCGCGGGCCGAACCTACTCGAGCCTGGGTGCGGCCATCCAGTGGGCCGAGAATCTGTTGCTCGATCGTCATTGCGCGGGTGTGCGACAACCGACCGTGGTCACCACGGCCGAGCATCCGTTGCTGGCCGGGCTGTCCGCCGCGCAGTTCGAGGCGGTGACTCCGTATCTGGAGAAGCGGCACTACGCGCGCGGAGATGTGATCGTTCGCCAGGGAGATGCGGCTGCGGGCCTGTTCCTGATGCTGCGTGGTGAGGTGACGTCCACGGCCGTCGCCGCCGACGGTGGCAAGCACCGCATCACCACACTCTCCCCCGGGATGAGCTTCGGTGAGATGCCCCTGCTGATGTCGGTACCGTTCCTGCTCGACATGGTCGCCGACACACCGGTCGATCTCGTGGTGGTGTCGGCGGCGCACTTCCGGGCGCTCACACGCGACGCACCGGAGATCAAGCTGGCGCTGCTGGAAAATCTCGCCACCGGAGCCTACGGCCAGATGGCAGCGGTGATCAGAACGCTCGGGCGGTTCGACATCGGCCTCTGACCGAACGTCGAACCGCCCGAGGCGACTGTGCGTGTGCTGTTCTCAGGCGCCCAGCGTCAGCATCGTGAGCACCTCGGTGGGCTGCTCAGACCCGCCCGCGGGTTCGAGCGAGAACGCGAAGTTCGTCGACGACCCGAGACCGTCGACCACCGTGCCGTCCTCGGAGGTGAGCTGATCCTCGGTCACCACGCCGGCAGAGCGAGGTGAACCGTCCACGAACCACATTTGGTAAACGCGGCCGGGCGGTGGCTGCGGGACTCCGTCGAGATCGACGACGACCGCGTTCTGGGACAGCGAGTACGCCACGGTCGCCGAGCCGCCACCGGGGAACTCCGCCGTCACCTGTCGTGAATCGGGCGCGGCCACGATCTGATCCGCCTGAGACGGCTGCGCATCGTTGCCCATGGTCTGGCTGACCACCACTACGCCGCCGACGGCGACGACCACCGCGGCCGCAGCCGAGACCATCGAGTACCGCCAGGCCTTCGAGCGTTCCCGCCGATGCCGGTGCAGTGGCGTGACGTTCGGTGGCAGCTTGTGGACCGTGGGCTCCTGATCGCTGACGGCGACCTGATCGAGCACCCGTTGCCGGAGGCGCTCGGGTGCAGGAGCGGCGTCGGCCGCCGCTGCCAGGGCCAGCGTCTCGTGGATCTCGCCCACGAGGACGTCGAACTGGGCGCGTGCGGTCTCGTCGACACGCAACCGTTCGGTCTCGATGTCGCGTCGTTCGGCTTCGGTGGTCGCGTGCAGGGCATAGACCTCCGCGTCGTCGAGCAGTCGTTGTCGTGACGATTCGTTCATTGCGGGATCACCCCCAGGCATGTCTTCAATTTGATCAATCCGTCTCGTATGCGCGACTTGATGGTAGGAACCGCGACCCCGAGCCGCTCCGCAACTTCGCGATAGGTGTAACCGCTGTAATAGGCCATTCGGACCGACTCGCTCTGCGTATCGGTCAAAGTGTCGAGACAGGCAACCACGGCCTCCGATTCGAGCCGCTGCGTCACCGTTTCGAGTACCTCGTCGTGCTCCGGTGTGTGACTGACTGCGCCGTACGCGGCCTCACGGTCGGTACCGGACTGCTCGCTCCGAACGCGGTCGACGGCGCGACGGTGAGCCAGCGTCATGATCCAGGCCAGTGGACTGCCCTGGTTCGGGTCGTAGTTCGGTGCCGCACGCCAGATCTGGAGGAAGACCTCCTGCGCGGTCTCCTCGCTGTACCCCGGGTCGCGAAGCACCCGCAGCACCATGCCGTAGACCCGCGACGACGTCGCGTCGTACAACTCGGCGAACGCTGCCCGATCGCCCTGTGCGACCGACGCCATCAACCGACGGAGACGATCCGTTTCGTCGGCGCGCAGGTTCTTGAGCTGTGGACTGGGAACAGCGCACACCGCATCCTCTGCCGCGTAGTTCTCCGAGGCATCGGACGTCGGCCGGTCACGGCCGGCATCCGACGATCCGGACGCATCCGACAACGGCGCGCTCATCGGAAGGTCGTCCCAACAGACGGGTTCATGATCGAGTTCATCGATCACGACACTAGTGGTCATATCGCTCTCATATCGAAACCTCCGCGTTTTCCCGCCGCAGTACATATTCGGAACAAACCGACCGGAGGATGGTTCGGAACCGAAATTCGTTTGCGGAGTTGTGGACCGCGTTTCATCCTTGGTGGAGAATCGGACAATCGTGGGGAATCGGGCGACCGGCCCACCGGAGGGACAGAGAGACATGGCGGCGATCGAGACACACGGTCTGATCAAACGTTTCGGCACGAACATCGCTGTCGACGGAGTCGACCTGTCCATCCCGTCCGGCGGTGTCTACGGCGTGCTCGGGCCCAACGGCGCAGGGAAGACGACGACCATCCGGATGCTGGCCACCCTGCTTCCGATCGACGGAGGCAGCGCCCGGGTCCTGGGTCACGACGTCGCGAACGAACCGGAGGCCGTACGGCAGAAGGTAGCTCTGACAGGACAATTCGCTTCTCTGGACGAGGATCTCACCGGTACGGAGAATCTGGTGCTGCTCGCTCGACTGCTCGGCTACTCACGGCCTGCCGCCCGATCACGAGCCGAGCAGTTGCTGACGGCGTTCGACATCGCCGATGCCGGACCGCGGCAGGTCAAGACCTACTCCGGCGGCATGCGCCGTCGCATCGACATCGCCGCCAGCATCATCGTCACTCCCGAACTGATCTTCCTCGACGAGCCCACCACGGGACTCGACCCCCGCAGCCGAAACCACGTGTGGGAGATCGTCCGTGCGTTGGTCGCGGGCGGAACGACGGTGTTACTGACGACACAGTATCTGGACGAGGCCGATCAACTGGCCGGGCGTGTCGCAGTCATCGATCGCGGCAAGGTCATCGCCGAAGGGACGACGGGCGAGCTGAAGGCATCGGTGGGATCGAATTCACTGCACCTGCGAGTTCTCGAAACGTCCCAGCGAACGGCCGCTGCACGGATCCTGCGAGATCTGCTCGGCGACAACGTCACCGAGGACCCGGATCCGTTCACCGTGACCGCACGTTTGGACAATCCGGCACAGGCCGCGCCCGTGCTGCCTGCACTCGAGACCGCAGGCATCCCCATCGCGTCGTTCACGCTGGGGCAACCGAGCTTGGACGAGGTGTTTCTCGCCCTCACCGGCCATGGGGCGGGAGTGGAGCCTGCAGGAACGACCCTATGGGCGGGAGTGGAGCCTGCAGGAACGACCCATCAGGTCGGCACCACAGTCGAATCCGACCGGGAGGTTGCGTCATGACGACCGAAGCCCAGCAATCGACGCCACAGGCGTCGACCATCATCGACGTGCTCGGTGCCGCCGGGCCTCGTCCGCCGCGTCCGTCGTCGTTGTCGACGTCGTTGAGCTTCGGGTGGCGTGCGCTGCTCAAGATCAAGCACGTACCCGAGCAATTGTTCGACGTGACGGCCTTTCCCATCATGTTCACGTTGCTCTTCACCTACCTGTTCGGTGGCGCACTGGCCGGGTCGACCGAGGCGTACATCCAGTTCCTGCTCCCCGGCATCCTCGTGCAGACCGTGGTGATGATCACGATGTACACCGGCGTGACCATGAACAAGGACATCGAGAAGGGCGTGTTCGATCGGTTCCGTTCGCTGCCCATCTGGCGTCCGTCGCCCCTGGTCGGTGCGCTGCTCGGTGACGTCGTTCGCTACACGCTGGCCTCGGTGATCGTGCTGATCCTCGGGTTGGTCCTCGGCTTCAGGCCGCAAGGTGGTGTCCTCGGCGTCGTGGCCTCCATCGCCCTGCTGCTGGTGTTCTCGTTCTGCCTGTCCTGGATCTGGACCATGATCGCGATGATCGTGCGCACCGAGGCCGCGGTGATGGGCGTGTCGATGTTCATCCTGTTTCCGCTCACCTTCGCGAGCAACATCTTCGTCGACCCCAGCACGATGCCCGGTTGGCTGCGCGCATTTGTCGACGTCAACCCGGTCAGCTTCCTCGTCACGTCACTGCGCGGACTGATGCAGGGCGATGTGGACACCGGTCGGCTGGGAGTGACGCTGGTGCTGTGCGCGGTGTTGCTGGCGGTGTTCGGGCCCATCACGATGCGGTTGTACAACCGAAAGTCCTAGCGGACACGGTGCGCATCGCCTCGATCACGAGGCCGCGCGTGCTCGATGTCTGCGGACCGCGTCGCGATTGGAGCACACCGTTCCGCAGTAGCGTTGCCTGCCGGTCCTCGAGGTGTCGGCGAAGGCAAGCGTGCAGTCGGCGGCGGCGCAGCGATCGAGGCGAGACATTCCGCGTCCGGTCAGATGCAACGCTGTGCCGACGCTCACCAAGGCCCTGATGACGCCGCCGAGTTCGATGTTGGGATCGCGATAGTGCATGTGCCAGCCGTCGTCGGCATGGTTGGTCAGCCGCGGGTACGCCGACGCCTGTGCCAACAGCGCATTGAGCTCGTCGGCCCGATCGTTCTCGGTGGTTGCATCCACCACACGGGCCCAGTCACGCAGGAACTCGAGGGTGTCGAGAAGATCGGCGTCGGTTGCTGTCCAGTCCGGTACGAGGCCGGCGTCGACGCAGCGGTTGCCCAGTTCGGTTGCCGACGTGGGCGGTGAATTGAGCAGGTCGATACCGAGTTTCACCGCATATTCGCCGTAAGGGTTGATGTGCACAAGACCATTACATCACGATGGACGCATGCACACCGAACACACCACACACACCTGGACCACCCACTCCACCCACGACACGAGCGAGGGACTCGTCGGATATCAGGGGTGCACATGCGGCGCCCAGCGCATCGTGACCGTTCCCACGCACACCTTCGTCCCAGTCGCCGAAGTTGCGTACCGGGCCTGATCGGTCGCCGCCCTCACCGACGAACGAAACGGCCGATGCATTCGACGTGGCTGGTCGAAGGAAAGGCGTCGAACGCGCGCATGTCGACCAGTTCGTATCCCGCAGCTCGATACAAGCTCACATCCCGTGCGAACGAGGCCGGATCACATCCGATGTGCACCACCGAACGCGGAGACCTGACGGCGAGGGCGTCGATCACGTCCCGTCCGGCACCCGCCCGAGGTGGATCGAGCACCGCAACCGCTACCGGCTCGGTCAACGTCTCGAACGACCGCTCGACCCGACCCGGCACGAACGAGACCTGCGGTAGATCCTGCAGCGCCGAACGGCCGTCCTCGGCGGCGCGACGGGAGAATTCGACGCTGGTGACTCGGCCGCTCGGACCCACCCGATCGGCCAGCGCGGCGGCGAACACACCGACACCGCCGTACAGATCCCACGCACCGTCACCGGCTGTGGCGTCCGCCCAGTCGCCCACCACATCGGTGTACACCTGCGGCGCGCCGCGGTGGGCCTGCCAGAATCCGGTGGCGTCGAGGGTCCACGCCCTGTTCGAGACTTGTTCGGTGACCCGACCCGATCCGATCACGGCCTTCTCCGGCCGGGACCGCGACGACGCAGCCCGACGCGCGGCCGCGCCACGACGCCCCGGCGATCGGCGTCCGGTGGGCGAGAGCTGCGCGGGCGCGATCTCCACCACGTGCCGCTCACCTTCCCCGTCGAGCACCACCTGCAGCTCGGCACCCGGCCGCCATTGCTGATCCGCCAGACCCTCGAAGGCCGCGGAATCCATTTGCGGACACGTCAGTTCGGTGACGATCGAGCTACTGCGATAGCGGTGATAGCCGGGCCGTCCGCCGGAATCGACGGCGAGTCGCACACGGGTTCGCCACCCGGTGCCGTCGCCGGACCCCGGTAGTTCCTCGACGTGCACCTCACGCTCGATTCCGGCGACGCGGCGAAGTTGTTCGGCGACGACGAAGGACTTCAGTCGCCGTCCGGCATCGGCACTCGCGTGGGAGTAATCGCAACAGCCCGAGCCGCCGGGTCCGGAGATGGGACAGCGCGCGTCCACCCGGTCCGGAGAGGCAGACAGAATCTCCACGGCATCGGCGCGACAGAACGATCCGCCCCGGTCCTCGGTCACCTTGGCCAGGACCCGTTCACCGGGCAATCCGTGACGCACGAACATCACCCGGCCGTCGTGGCGGGCCACACAGAACCCGCCGTGCCCTGGCGCGCCCAATTCGACCTCGAGCAGGAGCCCGAACCAACTCTCGCTCACTTGCCGGCCGGAGGCTCGTAGCCGCGACGCGACGCACCGGGCGCATTGCCGAGCACCTCACGCTTGGCCTTCTCGGACGACCGAAGCTGCCACGGCACGCTGGTGACCATCACGCCAGGCTGGAACAGCAGTCGGGATTTCAGTCGCAGCGCGCTCTGATTGTGCAGAACCTGCTCCCACCAGTGACCGACCACGTACTCGGGAATGAAGACCGTGACGACGTCCCGAGGCGAATCGCGGCGAACTCGCTTGACGTAATCGAGAACCGGTTTGGTGACCTCTCGGTACGGCGACTCGACGACCTTGAGCGGCACCGTGACGTCACTCGCCTCCCACTCCCTGACCAGCGCGCGCGTGTCGGCTTCGTCGACGTTGACGGTCACCGCCTCGAGTGTGTCGGGCCTGGTCGCCCTGGCGTACGCCAACGCGCGCAGGGTCGGCATGTGCAGCTTCGAGACCAACACGATCGAGTGCGTCCGGCTGGGCAGCACTCCGTCCCATTCCTCGTTCTCGAGTTCACGGGCCACGGTGTCGTAGTGCTTTCTGATCATGCGCATCAGGACGAAGATCGCCACCATCGCCACGATCGCGATCCACGCACCGGCGGCGAACTTGGTGATCAACACGATGACCAGCACCGTTCCGGTCATGCCGAGACCGACCCCGTTGACCACCCGCGAGCGCTGCATGCGCCGGCGTTGCTCGGGATCGGTCTCGGTGGCCAACAGCCGCGTCCAGTGCCGAACCATGCCGGTCTGACTGAGGGTGAACGAGACGAACACACCGACGATGTAGAGCTGAATGAGTTTGGTGACCTCGGCGCCGAACACGACGACGAAGGCGATCGCGGCACCGGACAGGAAGAGGATGCCGTTGCTGAAGGCCAAGCGGTCACCGCGAGTGTGCAGCTGGCGCGGCAGATACCGATCCTGTGCCAGCACCGAACCGAGCACCGGGAATCCGTTGAACGCAGTGTTGGCCGCAAGAACGAGGATGAGGGCCGTGACGGTGGTGATGAAGAAGAACCCGATGGGGAATCCGCTGAAGACCGCCTCCGCCAACTGAGCGATGAGCGTCTTCTGTTGGTAGCCCTCCGGCGCTCCGACGAGTTGGTATTCGGGATCCATCGCGTATTTGATGCCGATCTTCTGCGCGAGCAGGATGATGCCCATCAGCAGTGTGATCCCGATGACTCCGAGCAGCAGCAGCGTCGTCGCGGCATTGCGCGACTTCGGCTTCTCGAATGCCGGTACCCCGTTGCTGATCGCCTCCACCCCGGTCAGTGCCGCACAACCGGACGAGAACGCTCGCGCGATGAGGAATGCGAACGCGATGCCGTACAGGTGCGAATCCTCGGCCCGCAGATCGAAGGCTGCCGATTCGGCATGGATGTCGTCGCCGAGAACGTAGACCCGGAACAGGCCCCACCCCAGCATCAGGACCATGCCACCCATGAAGGCGTACGTCGGGATGGCGAACGCAGTTCCGGACTCCCGGATGCCACGAAGATTGACGGAGGTGACCAGGACGATGGCCACGACAGCGAACAGCACCTTGTGCTGGGCCACGAACGGCACCGCAGACCCGATGTTCGACGCGGCCGCCGAGATGGACACGGCCACGGTCAACACGTAGTCGACCAACAGTGCGCTGCCGACCGTCAATCCGGCTGCGGGGCCAAGGTTGGTGGTCGCGACCTCGTAGTCGCCACCACCGGAGGGATAGGCATGCACGTTCTGTCGGTAGCTGGCCACGACGACGGCCATCACCACGCAGACGGCGAGACCGATCCACGGGGTGAACGCGACTGCCGAGATGCCCGCGACAGACAGCACCAGAAAGATCTCCTCGGGTGCATACGCAACCGACGACATGGCGTCCGAGGCGAACACCGGCAACGCGATCCGCTTGGGAAGCAACGTATGACCGAGCTTGTCGCTGCGGAACGGCTTACCGAGCACTAGCCGCTTGGCGGCAGTCGAGACCTTGGACACGCACAGAAGCGTAGGCCGTCCTCCTACGGTCGTCTCAACCACGCGCCCGAAACTGCGTCGGAGCGCACCCTCGATCCGTACGGTGGCCGATCCCCCGATACGTTGGTGCACGCCTGCCGGTCATGGCAGTGTCGGTCGGCAGTGGTCGACCATCGAGATCGGGACGGAGCTGGGCGTTGTACGTAGTTGTGATGGGATGTGGCCGCGTCGGCGCATCGCTGGCCGGGGCGCTCGAACGCATCGGACACGAGGTAGCGATCATCGACCGCGACGAAACAGCCTTTCTGCGTCTGGACCCCGACTTCGCCGGCCATCGCGTCGTCGGCATGGGGTTCGACCGAGATGTGTTGGTGAGCGCGGGAATCGAGAAAGCCGAGGCCTTCGCGGCCGTGTCGTCCGGCGACAACTCCAACATCATCTCCGCCCGCGTCGCACGAGAGACGTTCGGCGTCGACAAAGTGGTCGCGAGGATCTACGACGCCAAGCGCGCCGCCGTCTACGAACGCCTCGGCATCCCGACCGTCGCCACCGTCCCCTGGGCCACCGACCGCTTTCTGCACAACCTGCTGCGCGACGACCCCACCACCAAGTGGCGCGATCCGTCGGGCAGCGTCGCCGTCGTCCTGCTCGACTTCCACGACGCCTGGATCGGCAAGAAGCTCTCGGTACTCGAGGAAGCCACCAACTCGCGGGCCGCGTTCGTCATCCGTTTCGGCAGCGGACTGCTACCGGACAAACGAACCGTGATCCAAGCCGGTGACGAGGTGTACGTCGCCGCTGTCTCGGGAACCGTCGCCGAAGCCATTGCACTGGCGGGCAATCCGCCGCCCTCGGACGACTGATGCACGCGCGCACATTCCCCACCTCCCCCATCGACCCGAACGGGAAGCCATGAAAGTCGCTATCGCCGGAGCCGGCGCAGTCGGCCGATCCATCGCACGCGAGTTGATCCGCAGCGAACACGATGTGATGCTCCTCGAACGCAAACTCGACCACGTCGATCAGGCCGCCATCCCGGAAGCGGAATGGGTGCTGGCCGACGCGTGCGAGTTGAGTCTGCTCGAAGCCGCCCACCTCGAGAATTACGACGTGGTGATCGCTGCCACCGGTGACGACAAGGCGAACCTGGTGCTCAGCCTGCTGGCCAAGACCGAGTTCGGCGTCAATCGCGTGGTGGCCCGGGTCAACGATCCACGCAACGAATGGCTGTTCGATGCCGCCTGGGGCGTCGACGTCGCGGTGTCGACGCCGCGAATGCTCGCGTCC
Organism: Rhodococcus sp. IEGM 1372; assembly: GCF_030056835.1. Lineage (NCBI taxonomy): Bacteria > Bacillati > Actinomycetota > Actinomycetes > Mycobacteriales > Nocardiaceae > Rhodococcus > Rhodococcus sp. IEGM 1372. The sequence continues at coordinate 13,939 of NZ_JASHKS010000030.1, forward strand.
CTGGTCGAAGAAGCCGTGTCGGTAGGCGACCTCGTTCACCTGATGACGTTCCGCAAGGGTCAGGCGAACCTCGTCGAGATCACGCTGCCGGAGAACACTCCCCTGGCAGGAAAGCCGGTCCGCAAGCTCCAATTGCCCAGGGACGCAGCGTTGGTGACGATTCTGCGCGGCGGTCGAGTGATCGTTCCACAGCACGACGATCCGCTCGAAGGCGGCGACGAGCTGCTGTTCGTCGCGGCCAAAGAGGTGGAGAACGAACTACGCTCCGCTGTCGGCCTGATCTGACGACAGCCGATCCCGACTGCGGTCCGCGCTCGACGCAGCGTCGAGCGCGCGATCGGCAGCACGCACGGCCCAGAGCGTGACCAACAGCGCCACTCCCGTCAGCGGCCAGCCCATGCCGATGCGGGCAACGGCGAGCCAGCCCGTCTGGTCGGAGTCGTAGAGCTGCGACTGAACGATGTATCGAGCGCCGAACACCGATGCCCAGGCGATGGTGGCCACGTCGTAGTAGCGCACAGCCGACCGGTGGCCACGCCACGACGTTCCGTTGCCGTTGAGGTATCCCCAGATGATGCCGACCAACGGCCAGCGCGCGAACACCGACAACACGAAAGCCGCACCGTAGGCGAGCGAGGTGTAGATGCCGAACAAGAAGTAGCCCTTGGCATCTCCCGTCCGGTATGCGATGAACGCGCAGATCCCGACTCCGAAGAATCCCGAGATAGCGGGTTGAATCGGGCTACGACGAACCAAGCGCCGCACCAACACCGCGGCGGCAACTCCCAGAGCGGACCAGAGGGCGACCGACAGGTTGACGTAGCTGTTCACCGGAACGAACACGACGACGGGCAAGGTGGAGTAGACGAGCCCGCTCAGACCGCCGAGCTGTTCGAGGACGGTGGGAGCCACCTTCTCGACGCGGTCCGTGGTCGACGCGTCGGTCGTGGGTTCCGGCGTGTTCGATGTCGGCGTGGGCGGCACGGAATCGTCGCTGTTGGTCACGACAACGAGAGTGCCATACCGGCGACGATCAGCTGTCGTCGCGCAGTTCGTAATAGGGGTTGTAGACGATCTTGCGTCCGTCGCGTTCGCCGACACGTCCGCGCACGAGCAGAGTCTTGCCGGGCTCGATGCCGGCGATCTTGCGGCGCCCGATCCAGAGCAGCGTCACCGTGTCGGTGCCGTCGAAGAACTCGGCTTCGATGTTCGCATTGGCCGCCTTCGAGCAGGCTTCGACACTGCGCAACCGACCGAGCATGGTGACTTCCTCGCCTCGCAAGCAGTCACACGCTCGCCGAGCCCCGGAGGCTTCGGAGGTTTCGGCCATCTCCTCGGCATCGAGCTGATCGATGTCCTCTGTCAACTTCCGCGTCAAGCGGCGAAAGTATCCTGCGGCAGCGGGTGCCATTGTGCGCTCCAGCGGTGGGGGTCGTTCCCTCGTCAGGGTGGGTACTTCGCCACTGTAGACCCGAAGTGTCACGCTGACCAACCGCCGCTACGGAGGTGTCGGAAGGCGTGCACAATCGTGTCGTGCACAGCCGATTCGACACCCGCACCGCGATCGTTCTACCGGGAACGGGGTCCGATGCCCGGTTCGCCGCCGACGCGTTCTCGGCCGCATTCGAGAGTGTGGGATTGACCACCATCGCGGTCGAACCCGACCCGGCCGCGGTGGTCGAGAGCTACCTGAACGCCCTCGACGACGCCGCGCACCGACACGGACGCATCGTGATCGCGGGGATATCCCTCGGGGCCGCGGTAGCGGTTCGATGGGCCGCAGACCACGCATCGAACACTGCGGCTGTTGCACTCGCGCTCCCGGCGTGGACCGGAGACCCGGCCGGCTCCCCCGCGGCCCTGAGCGCGGAGTTCACCGCTCGATCCCTGCGTGAACAGGGGCTCGACGCCGTCACCGCGGCAATGGCAACGTCGAGCCCGCCGTGGCTCGCGCGCACGCTGCGGAGGTCATGGGCTGCCCAGTGGCCCGCGCTTCCGGACGCGCTGGACGAGGCGGCTCGCCACCGCAGCCCCGAACTCGACGAGCTCGCTCGGCTGGAGCTGCCTGCCGTCGTCGTGGGCGCAGTGGACGACGCCGTCCATCCGATCGAGGTGGCTCGACAGTGGGCGCGGGCGCTACCGAACTGCGCGCTGCGCACCGTGACCCTGGACGACATCGGCAGCGACCCGGGATGCCTCGGCCGAGCGGCGGTCGACGGTCTCGACGGTCTCGACGGTCCGCAGGCTCAGCCGCCCAGCTGCTGAATCGCCGATCCCGACGCGCCCCGACGCGGCGCACGGTCACGCTCGGCGGCGGTCGGCTGCGGCGTCGAATCCTGCTGCGGCACAACAGGTTCGGCGGTGGGTACCGCGGCCTGGGGCTGCGCGGCCTGTTGCGCAGCGTTCTGTTGCGCAGCGTTCTGTTGCGCTGCCGCCTGCTGCTGCGCGGCTGCAGCAAGTTGCTCGGCCAGTACCTGCGGCAACACCACCGGCAACGGGGTCCGAACGGGATGCGGCTCGGTACCCCGATCCACCACGGTCTGCCGAAGGATCGTGTGCGCCAGCCGCACGAGCGGTTGGCCCTCTCCCACCGCACCCGACGGACCCGCCAGCACGCAGCGGACCATCCAGCGATAGCCGTCGACTCCGATGAAGCGCAGGTCGGCGTTGGCCGTGACACCGAGGAGTTCGCGTCCCCACGGACCCGTCTCGACTGTCGTCTCGGCCTTGTCGTTGCGCAGAGACGACGCCAGATCGGCTGCCACTTCGCGCCACTGACCGGGCGATTTGGGTGCCGCGTAGGCAGCGATGGTGATGCGCCCGAACTGCGTCACGATGTGCACTGCCTGCGGGCTACCGGCCTGCGACATCTCGACCTGGAGTTGACCGCCCTCCGGCAGCGGAATCAGCACCGAGCCGAGGTCGAGTCGCGTCTTGGCGACGGTCTCGCGATCGTCGTCGAGGTCCTCGAGATCGTGGGGCCCGTCTGCGGTCGTGTCCGCGGCCTCGACATCGTCGTCTTCGTCTTCGACGCTGTCGACGAATGGCTCCGCACCGGGCGCGGAGGCACTGCCGGCGTCGTTCTTCTTACGCCGTCCGAACATGTTCAGCTCTCTTCTTCTCGGTTGCTTCCACTGTGCCTGCCACCGGTGAACGTCGTGGCGGAACTCACTGCTTCAGACTCGCATGGCCACCGGTCGAACCGTGACCACCGGCCCCTCGAACGGTGTCGTCCAACTCGTCCACCTCGACGAACGTCACCAACTCGACTCGCTGCACGATCAGTTGGGCGACGCGGTCGCCGCGCTCGAGTTCGATCGGAGTGTGCAGGTCGTGGTTGATCAGACAGACCTTGATCTCCCCGCGATAGCCGGCATCGATGGTGCCCGGGGTGTTGACCACCGACAGGCCCGACTTCGCCGCCAACCCCGATCGCGGATGCACCAGCCCGACGGTTCCCAACGGGAGAGCGATCGCGATTCCGGTCCCCACCAGGACGCGTTCACCCGGTGCGATGGTCACCGGAGCCGTGATTCGCAGATCCACGCCCGCATCACCGTCGTGCGCACGCGTAGGCACCGGAAGCTCGGGATCGAGTCGGCGTACCAGGACCTCGGACACCGGATCGGAAGGCCGGCGCGGGGTGGGGGGTCGATCGACGGATGGTTCGCTGCCGGACTCGGTGACTTCGTCGCTCACGTCGTACGAGACTACGCTGGCCGGCTTCCGTCTCGGTGTGGCGACTACCCTGGGACTCGTGACTGCAGATCGACAGGCCGAACACGCGTCGGAGTCCGGCGACTCCACTCCCCACACGGGTTCCACAGCGCCCGTGAACTCCGTGCTGTACTCGGAGCGACTCTGGGTGCCGATCTGGTGGTGGGCGGCGGGTGCGGCCGTGGCGGTCTTGCTGGCTGCCGAGATCCACATGGGGGCGCCGGGCATCCGGGCCTGGCTGCCCTACGTCGTGTTGCTCCCGCTGATCGCCTGGGCGTTGTTCGCCTTCAGCAGGCTGCGCGTCGAGGTGGGCACCGGTGCGACCGGCACCGAGCTACGCGTCGGGTCTGCTCATCTGCCACTCGATGTGGCATCCAAGGCCGCGATCGTTCCCGCGACAGCAAAAAGTGCGGCGCTGGGAAGGCAACTCGATCCACTGGCCTTCGTGCAGCACCGCACCTGGGTGAAGCAGATGGTGATCGTGGTCCTCGACGACCCGGACGATCCGACGCCCTACTGGCTCGTCAGTACCAAGCGCCCCGAAGAGCTGCTGTCAGTCCTGACCGCGCACGGCGTCGAAGCGCGCTGATCCACCCCATCGATCGACGGTCGGAGCCGTCGACACAGACCTGACCCGCTGGATCAGGTCTGTGTGGAAAAGGTCACGCCGCGCAGTCGCGGCACATCAGTACACCGTTGGCGTCACTGGCCAGCCGGCTGCGGTGATGGACCAGGAAGCAGCTCGAGCAGGTGAACTCGTCGGCCTGCTTGGGAACGACCCGAACCGAAAGCTCCTCGCCGGACAGATCTGCACCCGGCAGCTCGAACGACTCCGCGGTGTCGGATTCGTCCACGTCCACCACGGCGGACTGAGCCTCGTTGCGTCGGGCCTTCAGTTCTTCCAGCGAGTCCTCCGACACATCGTCGGATTCTGTTCTTCTCGGTGCGTCGTAGTCGGTTGCCATTGTCTTCGTACCCCTCATCTTCGTGCGTGTGTGTGGTGAAAGCTGCCGATGTGGTCGGCTTGTGGCCGTCGGCTGTGAAGAGGGCGCTTGCTCGCTCCCACCGATGTTCGTATCTGTTCAAACCGTTCGTCGTCGCGCGGTGCCCGAAACTACACCGGGTAGTTCCCAGAACTCGCCGGTTGAAACCCGATCGAGACCTCGCTCACCTGATCGATCGTGCACCGGTGTCCGATTCTTGAAGCACCGCGGCCGCCAGACAATAGCCGAAGCCGGTCGCAAAGCAGAAACCGAATCGCCGATTGGTCCTTCACCTGGCTGCACGCCGCATCAACACCGGGATGTGCGGCTTCATTCCTTGCATCGCAGAACACTTCTCGCCGCCGGTTTCGGGCTCCGAATCGGGCGTCGCGCACGGGATCGGAGGAGGTGCCGGCCGAGTGTGCCGCCCCCACCGACCGCGGGCATCTACAGTAGGCACCGCGTCGGTGTGAACCGACTCTGTGGACCGGTCTCGGCAACTGCCGACGGAAAGGCGAAGATCACCGTGGTTTCTCTGATCACCGAAGGCCATTCGGTCGACGGTCGAGGTCGTCCGTTCCGTCGACGCCGCGCGTTTCCGATGATCGCGGTCTTCGCCGTGCTGGCCCTGCTCGGAGTGCTGGTGTGGGTCAAGGTGTTCACCACCTCCGAAGCCGCCTCGGCAACGGCCGAATGCAACGTGCCCACCACCACCGCCGCGACGGACGGGACGCAGCCGGCACCTCTCGGCGAAGAAGTGGACCCGACGACACTGCTCGACGTCGAGCCTGCCGCCCTGTCCGCGTCGAAAGTGCGCGTCTTCAACGCGAACGGTGAGCGCGGACAGGCAGCTCTCGTCGCCGCCCAGCTCATCGATTACGGTTTCGCCAGCGCACCGGACGTCCAGGTCGGCAACGATCCGGTCTACGTCGATCAGAACATGCAGTGCCAGGGCCAGATTCGGTTCGGCCCGGCCGGCCTGGCGGCAGCCAGTGCCGTGTCACTGGTCGCGCCGTGCGCCGAACTCATTCAGGATGCCCGCGCCGACGACTCGGTCGATCTGGCTCTCGGTACCTACTTCAGCGAGATCCAGCCCAACGACGACGCCGAGGAAGTGTTGCGCACGCTCGCCGGTACCGCACCCGGTGCCGCCCCTGCGCCACTCGACGCCGATCTGCTCTCGGCAGCACGCGAATCGCGCTGCTGACGGACCGGCGGCGCGTCAGCCGGGGATCGGATCGAGTGCACCCGCGCTGCGCAGTACCGCCAGGAAGGCGTTCGAGACCCCTGGGGCAGCGGCCACCGTCACCGCACCCTGAGCGCTGGTGCTGTCGGCAGCAGGCAGCCTGACCGTCGCGCCAGCCTCGGCTGCGATCAGCCCACCCGCCGCCCAATCCCACGGACTGAGCCCGTGCTCGAAGTGTGCGTCGACAACTCCGGACGCGACCATGCACAGATCGAGCGCAGCCGAACCGATCCGGCGGATGTCACGCACCTGAGGCAGCAGTTCGGAAATGATCGCGCCCTGCACCGCGCGACGACCGGATCCGTAGCCGAATCCGGTGGCCAACAACGTCATCGACACATCGGTGACTCCCGAACAGTGCAGCTGCTCCTGGGTACCGTCGGCTCGCTCCACCGTCGCCCCGCGCCCGAGAGCGGCCGAGTAGACGAGCTCGCGGGCGACGTCGACCACGGCCCCCGCAACACTGACACCGTCGATCTGGACCGCGACCGACACCGCGTACGCCGGAATTCCGTACATGAAGTTCACGGTTCCGTCGATCGGGTCGAGCACCCACCGCACGCCGTCGAGCGAGTCGTTCTCGCTGCCTTCCTCCTCGCCGAGAATGGCATCCTGCGGCCGAAGCCGCGCCAGCAACTCACGGAGGACGCTCTCGGTTTCGGTGTCCACGATCGTCACCGGATCGGTCGGCGTGCTCTTCGACTGCACCGCGCCGTCACCCTCGATCGGTTCACCGCCGAAGACCTCCGGGCGGCGTCGCCTGACGTGCTCGGCGGCTCGCGTCGCGACCCGTACGGCGACCTCGCGCAGCACGTCCACCTCGCGGGTGTTCGATCCCTCTGCTGCCACCTGCTCTTCCGGCAATTGTGTACTGGCGGTGTCGGTCTGCGATCGGTCTGGTTTCGGCACACGTACATCGCAACACACACCGACGTTCGAGCACCACCGCAGCGACCGCCGGTGACGTCACCGTCCCGCGAACGCCGAAACACACTATTGTTCGGAACCGACGGCATCACACGGATTCGATCACGCCAGGAGCGGCATCCACATGACACAGGCAGGTTCGGACAACACCACCGCTGCGGCAGCGCGCCACGGGTTCGGCGTCGACGTCGGCGGCAGCGGCATCAAGGGCGGAATCGTGGACTTGAGCACCGGTGAGCTCGTCGGCGACCGCTACAAGATCGAGACGCCGCAACCGTCGACCCCGGATGCCGTCGCGCGCACCGTGGCCGAGATCGTCGCACACTTCGAGTGGACCGGCCCGGTGGGCGTCACCCTGCCTGCAGTGGTGACCAACGGTGTCGCTCGCTCGGCCGCCAACATCGACAAGTCCTGGATCGACACCGACGCCCGCGCGCTGTTCGCGAAGGCCATCGGCACCGAGAACGTCACTTTGCTCAACGACGCGGACGCAGCCGGAGTGGCCGAGGACAAGTACGGCGGCGGCAAGGGCAGGGACGGCGTCGTCGTGCTGTTGACGTTCGGCACCGGGATCGGTTCGGCCGTGCTGCACAACGGCGTTCTGCTTCCCAACACCGAATTCGGCCACATGGAGATCGACGGCAAGGAGGCCGAGCATCGTGCGGCGTCGTCGGTGAAGGAGAACCAGGGCCTGTCCTACAAGGAGTGGGCCAAGGAGGTCTCGAAGGTTCTCGAGACGTTCGAGGCGCTGCTGTGGCCGGATCTTTTCATCGCCGGCGGCGGCATCAGCCGCAAGAGCGAGAAGTGGATTCCGCACCTGACCAATCGCACACCCGTGGTTCCGGCAACCCTGCTGAACACTGCCGGGATCGTCGGTGCCGCACTCGCAGCGGACTCCGCCGTACCGTCCGCCGAGACCGGTACGTCCGCGGGATCGCTGGACTGACACGCGGGTTGCCACCTGCGTAGGGCGAGGGTCGGTAACAAACTCCTGAGAGGTCGTTACAATGGTGTGTGCCGGTACGCAGCCGGCCGAATCCGAAGACCTCTCCGCCGGAAACAACTCTGGCGTGACGCCGCACGACTTCGTCACGAAAGGGCGTACGTGGCAGCCACCGATATCCGTCAGACCGTAGATTCCGAAACCGAGTCTGCGACACCTGCACCTGCTGTCAAGGCACCCGCTGCGAAGGCACCGGCAAAGAAGGCACCGGCCAAGCGTGCCGCAGCCAAGAAGGCCCCGGCGAAGAAGGCCGCAGCGAAGAAGACAGCAGCTGCTCCGGCTTCCGACGACGCCGACGAGAGCACTCCCGGGATCGAGGACATCGACATCTCCGAGGGCGACCTCGCCGCTGCCGCCAACGATGTCGTCGAGGTGGTCGCCGCCGGTGACGACACCGAGGAAGACGCCACCGCCGAGCCGACTGCCGAGGACAAGGCGTCCGGCGACTTCGTCTGGGACGAAGAGGAATCCGAGGCGCTGCGTCAGGCCCGCAAGGACGCCGAGCTCACCGCGTCCGCCGACTCCGTGCGTGCCTACCTCAAGCAGATCGGCAAGGTCGCACTCCTCAACGCCGAGGAGGAAGTCGAACTGGCCAAGCGCATCGAGGCCGGCCTGTTCGCGGTCGAGAAGATGCGAGAGTCCGCGGAGAAGGGCGAGAAGCTTCCCGTTGCGCAGCGTCGCGACATGACGTGGATCTGCCGTGACGGCAACCGCGCCAAGAACCACCTCCTCGAGGCGAACCTTCGACTCGTCGTCTCCCTGGCCAAGCGCTACACCGGTCGCGGCATGGCCTTCCTCGACCTCATCCAGGAGGGCAACCTCGGTCTGATTCGCGCGGTCGAGAAGTTCGACTACACCAAGGGCTACAAGTTCTCCACGTACGCCACGTGGTGGATCCGTCAGGCGATCACCCGGGCCATGGCCGACCAGGCCCGCACCATCCGCATCCCGGTGCACATGGTCGAGGTCATCAACAAGCTCGGACGCATCCAGCGTGAGCTCCTCCAGGATCTGGGTCGCGAACCCACTCCCGAAGAGCTCGCGAAGGAAATGGACATCACGCCGGAGAAGGTGCTGGAAATCCAGCAGTACGCGCGTGAGCCCATCTCGCTCGACCAGACGATCGGTGACGAAGGCGACAGCCAGCTCGGTGACTTCATCGAGGACTCCGAAGCCGTCGTTGCCGTGGACGCCGTGTCGTTCACTCTGCTCCAGGATCAGCTGCAGTCTGTCCTGGAGACTCTGTCCGAGCGCGAGGCAGGCGTGGTTCGTCTGCGATTCGGCCTCACCGACGGTCAGCCCCGCACCCTCGACGAGATCGGTCAGGTCTACGGGGTGACGCGCGAGCGAATCCGTCAGATCGAGTCCAAGACCATGTCCAAGCTGCGTCACCCGTCGCGTTCTCAGGTACTGCGCGACTACCTGGACTGATTCGTTCGCTCCATCTCGAACAACGACCGCCGATCACAGTGATCGGCGGTCGTTGTTCTTTTGCGGCGTGGATGCCGTCACACCTGCGGCACCCCGAACGTTCCGTCCGGCCCCGGCCGATAGTCGACGACCGCGGTCACGGCCGCGATCGGTAGCGGTCCGTACAGGTGCGGGAAGACCATCGACTCCGGATCTGTCGGTACCCCCGGTTCCCACCGAACGGGTGCCGTCAGACGAGCGGGATCGATGCGCAGCAGAACCAGATCCGTGCGCCCGGAGAAGAGCCGATTCGCCGGCAGGTGCACTTGTTCGGGTGTGGACAGGTGCACGAACCCGACGGAATCGTACGAGTCCGGGGTGTAGTCGGCCCGACCGCGCATCGCGAGCCACTCCCCTGCCGTGCAGATGTGAACGAGGTCGTCCTGCTTGCTGGTCACCGTTCCATTCTGCAGTGTCGAGTGCGGCTCAGGGCGGTGGAATGTCGGCAACGCCACGATCTCTGCGGGCCGGCAGGCCACCGACGACGACGGCAGCGATGACAACCACGATTCCCAGAGCCTCGAGAGCCGTCGGAATCTGGGTCAGCACCACGGCACCGACCACCGTCGCCGTCGCCGGAAGCAGCGCCAACAACAATGCGAAGCGCGCCCGGCCCACTCGCACCAGGACGTACTGATCGAGAACGTAGGGAACCACACTCGACAGCAGCCCGACGCCCAATCCGAGAACCCAGATCCGCCAGTCTCCCAACGCATTCGAGTGCGCGGCCGCGAACGGTCCGAACAACGGCACGGCCAGGAGTACGGATGCGATTCCGAACCCGGCAGCCATGTCGTCGAGTCCCTGGCCTGCGTCGGCAACCGACTTGCCCAGCACGATGTAGGCAGCCCACAGGGCCGCCGAGCCCAGCGCGAACGCGATCCCGGCCAGCCCCACCTCACCGCCCTCGAACTGCGCGGAAGCGATGGCCCCGACACCGGCCACCACAAGGAGCAACGCGCACACATCGGCAGGCCTTCTCGACCCGGCAGCAGCGACCGCGATCGGCCCGAGAAACTCGATGGCCACCGCCGCGCCGAGGGGAAGCCGGGCGATCGCCTCGTAGAACATTGCGTTCATGCCGATCGTCGCACCGCCGAACGCGGCGGCCGTGATCGCCCGACGCACGGTCCACGCACCGCCGGTGCCAGCCCTGCGCCGCCACGGCCGTCGCCAGAGCACCAGCACCAGCGCCGCACCGAAGCCGCGCAGCCACGCCACCGCGGCCGGATCGACGACGTCGAACAGGAACACACCGATCGCCGCACCGACGTACATACACACCGCGCCGATGACGAACAGGGATGGAATACCGAGCTTCGATGCGCCGGAGAGCGAAGTGGAAGTCGAAGACACATCGGCGACCCTACTGCCGTGGCTCGCGTGAACCGGTATCAGCTCTCAGCGAACACTCTGGGAGATGTTCCTGCTCGTGGGACATGTTTCGTGTTAGTGACAACACAAAGAAACGCGCTCGGGAACAACGCGTGACCGCCATACGTCTGACAGAGTGAACGAACCGCGCCATACCGACGCGGCGGACCGGCCCCAGGCGAACGGGACAACCCGCAAGCCAGTACGGAGGAGTCATGCCCGGAACATTGACCAGCCCACAATTGACAGCAGCGGACCGGTGCGACCGGTGCGGTGCAGGGGCTCGCGCGCGTGTCGTGCTCTCGACCGGTGGAGAACTTCTCTTCTGCGGTCACCACGCCACCGAGCACGAAGCCCGTTTGCGTGAAGTGAACGCAACGGTGATGACCGAATCGGACTCCACGGTGTAACCCACCTTTTGTGTCGGGGGAAACAGGTTCGCCACGATCGACGAACACGAAGAAGACGGACGGTCATCAGACCGTCCGTCTTTTTCGTGCCCGGTTCCGCCCGAGGCGCTACATCTTCCGCAACTGCGCGATTCGCTCACCCAACTGATCGGCCGACGCCATCGCCGTCGGCGGGCCGCCGCAGATACGACGCAGATCGCCGTGAATCACCCCGTGCGGCTTCCCGGTGCGGTGGTGGTACACCGCGACCAAACTGTTCAATTCACGCCGCAGGCCGGCCAACTGGCCCGCACTGGTGGCCCTGTCGTTGACGACGGCAGGAGCCGACACCGCAGGGCCCGCAGCAGGCTTGTCGATCTGCTCTTGCTGACGCTGACGCAACAGGTCGCGCATCTGCTTCGCGTCGAGCAAGCCGGGCAGACCGAGATAGTCGGCTTCCTCGTCGCTGCCCGAGAACGTCGCGGTACCGAACGAGGAGCCGTCGTAGATCACCTGGTCCAGTTCCGCATCCGCACCCAGCGAGGTGTACGCCTTCTCTTCCTCGCCCAGTTCGTCCTTCTGCTTGTTGGCGTCGGCCAACAGCTCGTCGTCGAAACCGTCTTTCTCCCGGTGCGGTTTTCCGAGAATGTGATCGCGCTGCGCCTCGAGCTGAGACGCGAGATCCAACAGCACCGGTACCGACGGCAGGAAGACGCTCGCGGTCTCCCCCTTGCGCCGAGACCGCACGAAGCGGCCGATGGCCTGCGCGAAATACAGCGGGGTCGACGCGCTCGTCGCGTAGACACCGACGGCCAGTCGCGGAACGTCGACGCCCTCGGACACCATGCGAACCGCGACCATCCAACGCTGATCGCTCTTTCCGAACTCGGCGATGCGAGCCGAGGACGTGGGGTCGTCGGACAGCACGATCGCCGGTGTCTCCCCCGTGATCACCTCGATCAGCTTCGCGTAGGCCCGCGCCACCGTCTGATCGGTCGCGATCACCAGACCGCCTGCATCGGGCATGCCGCCTGCCCGCAGTTGCGCGAGACGCGTGTTCGCCGCCAACAGCACGGCCGGCATCCAGTCGCCCTGCGGATCCAGTGCGGTGCGCCATGCCCTCGCCGTCTGTTCGGCATTGAGCGGCTCACCGAGCCGGGCGGTGTACTCCTCACCGGCACTGTCCCGCCAGCGCGCTTCTCCGGAGTACGCGAGAAACACGACCGGACGGACGACGCCGTCCGCAAGAGCATCGGAGTAGCCGTACGCGTGATCGGCCTTGGACCGCATCAGCCCGTCCTGATCCGGTTCGTAGTTGACGAACGGAATGGGACTGTCGTCGCTGCGGAACGGCGTACCGGTCAGTGCGAGCCGTCGCGTGGCGTCTCCGAACGCTTCGCGAATGCCTTCACCCCAGCTCTTCGCGTCGCCGCCGTGGTGAATCTCGTCGAGAATCACGAGAGTCTTACGCGATTCGGTGCGCACCCGATGCTTGAACGGGTGCGATGCGATCTGCGCGTACGTCACGACCACGCCGTGATAGTCGCTCGAGGTCTGCCCGGTCGAGTTCGAGAAGCGCGAGTCCAATGCGATGCCGACCCTGGCCGCCGACTCCGCCCACTGGTGCTTGAGGTGCTCGGTGGGCGCGACGACGGTGACCTGATCGACGGTGCGATGGGCCAGCAGTTCGGCAGCCACCCGAAGGGCGAACGTCGTCTTGCCTGCGCCGGGCGTTGCGACCGCGAGAAAGTCCTTGGGCGAGGCGACGAGATACTTCGTCAGCGCCCGTCGCTGCCACGCGCGCAGCGGTGCTCCCCCGCTCGTGGGAGCGGCGGGCTGCTCGGTCGATGGTGGTGTCGGATCGAACATGTCAGCGCTCACTGGCCGCCGGTTCCTGGCATCGATGTAAATTCCTCGCGCTCTCGGTAGCCCTGCAGTGTCCGCGGAGGAGCCTATCGCTCCGCACCGACCGATCCCGCATCGCTGGGGCGAGTCGGATGCGACACGGCGAGTCGGCTGTTAGGCGAAGACGCCTTTCGTCAGGAATGCTGGAGGAACCATGAGCGAGTCTGCAGGCGGAACTCCACCACCGGAACGATTGTCGGCGAGAAAACCGCTACACGCGGTGTGGAAAGTGACTGTGCGCACTCTGAGCAAAGCGTGGGACGATTCGATCTTCAGCAAGGCTGCAACGGCCGCGTTCTGGCAGACGCTGTCGCTGCCACCGCTGCTGCTCGGTGTGCTGGGCAGTCTGGGACTCGTCGGCGGATGGTTCGGACCCAACACCGTCGAGATCATCGAGTCCAAGATCATCACGTTCAGCAACACCCTTTTCAGCGGCAGCGTCGTGGACCAGATCATCGCTCCGACGGTCAAGGACGTCCTCGCTCAGGGCAGCGGAGAGATCGTGTCCGTCGGCTTTCTGCTCTCGTTGTGGGCCGGGTCGTCGGCAATCTCGACGTTCGTCGATTCCATCGTGGAAGCGCACGGCCAGGCCGACGCGCGAAACCCCCTCTGGCAGCGGTTCTTCGCGCTACTTCTCTACGTGGGTTTCCTGGTGATCGCGGTCTTCGTGCTTCCGCTCGTCGCCCTCGGACCGGTGTACGTGCAGCAGATCCTGCCGGATTCGTGGATCACGGTGGGCAGCGAGCTCGTCGACTTCTTCTACTACCCGGCCGTCGGTCTACTGCTGATCATGGGTTTGACGACGCTGTACAAGGTTGCTCTGCACACCTCGCTGCCGTGGCATCGTCTCCTCGGCGGCGCTCTGCTGGCCGGGGTGTTCTTCATGATCGCGAGCGCGGTCCTGCGTCGATACCTCGGCTGGGTGACGAGCACCGGGTACACCTACGGCGCCCTGGCGACACCCATCGCGTTTCTGCTGTTCACGTTCTTCCTCGGCTTCGCCGTCGTGCTCGGGGCCGAGTTCAACGCGACGATCCAGGAGTTCTCGCCTGCACGGGCAACACGAATGGACCAGATGCGCGAGTGGATCGCAGCGCAGACCGCAACCGACGACAAGCCGTCGGGGCCGGTGACCGCTGTCGCCCGACGGCTGGCCACGGGGCCGATCAAACTGTCCGGCGACCGCGCCCGCTCGGGGCGTCCCGAGCCGACCCCCGACCGACACCCGGGAGACGGTGCTCAGTCGCCTTTCTTCAGGCCCTCGTAGACCTTCTTGCAGTCCGGGCACACCGGTGATCCGGGCTTCGCCGACTTGGTGACGGGAAACACCTCACCGCACAGCGCGACGACGTGCGTACCCATCACCGCGCTCTCGGCGATCTTGTTCTTCTTCACGTAATGGAAGAACTTCGGCCGGTCGTCTTCCGTGGTTTCGTCCGGTGCGATATCGGGACGGTCCTTCGTCTGAGTGCTCATGGACACAGATTAATCCGTGGATCCCCATCGAGGGGTAACCGGTTGCACAAGCTCGTTGCAAGCATTCTGTGAGCAGTAGTGCCACAGTGGAGGTATGACGAGAACCCCAGGGTTCGACGGAAGCGCGTACAGCGACTCGCCGGATGGGCCCGTCCTTATCACCGAGGCGCAGCAGTCGGTCGAGGAGCAGCACAAAGCTCGCGTCCGCAAATACATGTTCATCATGTCGTTCCGCATCCCGGCGTTGGTGTTGGCTGCCATCGCGTACGGGATGTGGATGAACCCGTGGATCTCCATGGCAATAGTCGGAGCGTCCATTCCTCTGCCGTGGATGGCTGTGCTGATCGCCAACGATCGGCCGCCCCGCACCAAGGACGAGATGAGCCGGTACGACTACCGGACCGTCGACAGGCCGCAACTGGAATCGAGCAACCACCGGGTGATCGAAGCGGGCGACGACTGACGCACCGGCTCTCGCCGATGCGACACTTGCGTCGTGACTGCACCGAACTCCACGTCCCCGCTCGTCCTCGCCTGCTCCGATCTTCGTGATGCCTTCGAGCGGGCGGGGTACGACGCCGACGGCGTGCTGACGCTGCTCGGGGACGACGCCCATGCTGCCCTCGGTCGCAGCGAACCGGTGCCGGTCCGCAACGCCAGTCGGGACGGCGGCGCGCTGGGTGTTCTGGTACGCCTGTTCCTTCTCGTCGACGACTGCGCCGAGTCCGACGTCGCCGACGCCATCGCGCCGTTGACGGTCGACGACGCCGTCTCGGCCGGGATTCTGACCCGTTCCGGGTCCACGGTGCGGACGCTGCTCGACATTCGACCGCTCGACGCCGGACACGGAACCCGATGGATCGTCTCGGATCCGGACGGCAGCATGCGCGTCGCGGAGACTGCTCGCGACCACGTGCTCGGCGTCGGCCAGGCCTCGTTGTCGCTGTTGAGGGGAACCCCCACGTCCCCGGTGACCAGTGTTCTCGACGTCGGTACCGGCTGCGGCGTCCAGGCCGTCCACGCCTGCGACTATGCGGCGCAGGTGACCGCAACGGATATCAGTCCGCGGTCGATGGACCTCGCGGCGGCGACGATGGCGCTCAACGGCCTCGACGTCGAGTTTCTGCACGGTTCGTGGTTCGAACCGGTTGCCGGGCGTCGATTCGATCGCATCGTCGCCAACCCGCCGTTCGTCGTCGGCCGCGCCGAAGTGCTGCATTCGTACCGCGATTCCGGCCTCGATCTCGACGGCGCGAGCGCTCTGATGATCGGCCGGGCCCCGGACCATTTGACGCTCGGTGGTACCGCTGCCATCCTGGCCTCGTGGGTGCACGTCCGCGGCGAGGACTGGCGTGCTCGCGTGGCGTCGTGGCTTCCCGCGCACGGGATCGACGCCTGGGTCGTCGAGCGTGACGTCGCCGATCCCGCTCTGTACGTGGGCACGTGGATGCGCGACGGCGGACTCGATCCCCGCGATCCCGACGCGGCCGCGGTGGCACAGTCCTGGCTCGATCACTTCGCCGCCGCCGACGTGGAAGGAATCGGTTTCGGGTTCGTCTATCTCCGCAGTACCGATGCGCCGACCGACCTTCTCGCCGAGGAGCTCACGCACGGCTTCTCCGACCCGCTGGGCAACGAAGCGATCGAGTACTTCGCGCGGCTGGACTGGCTGCGAGAGCACGACATCCTCGACTCGGTGCTGACTCTGGAACCGAACACCGCACTCGAACGCGTCTATCTCCCCGGCGACGAGGGCTGGGCTCCGGTAGCGGTGCGAGTCCATCGCGGAAACGGCCCGCAGTGGCAGCACGACGTCGACGAACTCGGTGCGGCTCTGCTCGCCGGGCTGCGACCCGATGGCCTACCGGTCGGTGAACTGGTGGAGTTGCTCGCTGCTGCGCACGACGAGGACGCAGAGGAACTGGCACAGCATGCGGTGACGATGATGCAGGGGCTCGTCCGGCACGGCCTGGTTCTGCCGGCCCGATGAGTCCCGGACGTCACCCCACGAGAGCGACCGTTCCCGGCGGTTTCACTTCTCAGCAACTTCTCAGGACGAACATGACGTAATCCCTGGTCACGCGGGTATCCACCGGATCGGCGTGGGAACTTATCGGAGTCTCCCGAGCGTTGAACCCTGTGAGACACCACCGACCAGGAGGCAAGTCATGACCAGCCCCAGCACCACGATTCGTCCACGGCCGACCGACGCCGATCTGGACGCCCAGAGCCCAGCAGCCGATCTCGTTCGCGTGTACCTCAACGGAATCGGCCGCACCGCGTTGCTGACGGCTGCCGAGGAAGTAGATCTGGCCAAGAGGATCGAGGCTGGTCTGTACGCGAAGCAGGTTCTCGAGAACACGAAGAGGTTGAGCGCGGTCAAGAAGCGCAACCTCGCCATCATCGTTCGCGACGGCAGTGCCGCCCGCAGCCATCTCCTCGAAGCGAACCTTCGCCTGGTCGTGTCTCTTGCCAAGCGCTACACCGGGCGCGGGATGCCCTTGCTGGACCTGATCCAGGAGGGCAACCTCGGACTCATCCGCGCGATGGAGAAGTTCGACTACGCCAAGGGCTTCAAGTTCTCGACCTACGCGACCTGGTGGATTCGTCAGGCCATCACCCGCGGAATGGCAGACCAGAGCCGCACCATCCGGCTGCCTGTCCACCTGGTCGAACAGGTCAACAAGCTGGCCAGGATCAAGCGTGAACTGCATCAGCAGCTCGGCCGCGAGGCAACGGACGAGGAGCTGTCGAGCGAATCGGGTATCGCGGTGGAGAAGATCGCCGACCTGCTCGACCACAGCCGCGACCCGGTGAGCCTGGACATGCCGGTGGGCAGCGACGAGGAAGCACCCCTCGGCGACTTCATCGAGGACTCCGAGGCGACGTCCGCGGAGAATGCCGTCATCGCCGGACTGTTGCACAGCGACGTTCGCGTGGTTCTCGGCACTCTCGACGAGCGGGAGCAGCAGGTCATCCGTCTCCGTTACGGCTTGGACGACGGACAGCCCCGCACCCTCGATCAGATCGGCAAGCTCTTCGGGCTCTCCCGTGAGCGTGTCCGTCAGATCGAGCGCGAGGTGATGGTGAAGCTTCGGCAGGGCGACCGCGCCGAGAAGCTGCGGTCCTACGCCAGCTGAACGTCACCACCGACCGGTGGCGCAGCGGTGACCATCCCCGCTCGCGTCACCTCGTGCGGTAGCCGAGTCGACGTCCTCTCCCCCTGGGACGTCGACTCGGCTTCTGCCTTTTCGAAGCCGGTCTCGGTC
Organism: Rhodococcus sp. IEGM 1372; assembly: GCF_030056835.1. NCBI lineage: Bacteria > Bacillati > Actinomycetota > Actinomycetes > Mycobacteriales > Nocardiaceae > Rhodococcus > Rhodococcus sp. IEGM 1372. The sequence continues at coordinate 31,698 of NZ_JASHKS010000030.1, forward strand.
AGCGCAATCGACGCGGGCCCAGATCGGCCTTGGTCGGTTCCGGACCGATGCGGACGCGAGCATCGGTGATCTGTGCGCCGTCGGCGGACGCCAGAACCGGCTCGCAGGAGATCTCACGAATGTCGGCGATGTCTTCTGCCAGTGCAGATATTCGTTGCACGAGATCGATCAATGCGTTCTTGTTGACGGGCACCGCATTGCGATATCCGGACAGCAGCGGAGCCGCCTTGGGCGCGTCGATCAGCTGCGCGGCCTCGTCCTCGGTCAGCGGAAGTACCCGATAGGCACGGTCGCCCAGCAGGTCCGAGATGACGCCGGCCAGACCGAACGAGATGAGCGATCCGAACGACGGGTCGTCCTGTACGCGTACGACGCAGCCGATTCCCTTGACCGCCATGCGCTGGACGTGCAACAACGGCTCGCCCGAGTCTGCCGCCAGATTGCGATACGCCACCCGCACCGCGGACGCGTCCGCCATGTCCAGTCGCACTCCGCCGAGATCCGGCCGGTGCCGCCACCGTTCACCGGTCGCCTTGACCGCCACCGGGTAGCCGAGTTCGTCTGCCGCTGCGACGGCCTCGTCCTCGTCGGTCACCGTCCGGAAAGCGACGACGTCGAGGCCGTAGCAGCCCAGCAACTCGGCGGTTTCGAAATCGGAGAGCCACCGTCCGTGACTGCCTGCCGAACGCCAGCCCTCGACCAGCTGCTTGGCGCGTTCGGAATCGATGCTCTTGGGGCGGACCAGGTTCGACACCGGTCGCGACCGCCACGCGGAGTAGCGCCACGCGGCGGCGAGGGCAGCAACCGCTCGCTCCGGGCTCGAGTACGAGGGCACCGAACCGCGGATGGGGTATCCACCCGGCCCGCGGACCGCCAGGACGTCCGGAATGCCCTCGGTAGCGAGGAACGTCGAGAGTACGGGCTTGTCGGATCCACGGACGGCGTTGCCGAGCGCGGTCGCGAACGGCTCCACCTCCACCGCCACCGGGGGTACGAACACGACGATGACAGCGTCGATGTCCGACGCGGCCAGTGCCGACGACACCGCCGCGGCGAAATCCTCGGGACCGGCCTGCGGACCGACATCGATCGGGCTGCTCGCATGCAAGCCCTTGGCCCGCGCAGCGTCGACCGCCAACACCCCGAGCGCAGTCGAGTTTCCCACCACGGCAACCCTCGGTCCGACGGGCAGCGGCTGATTTCCGAAGAGCACCGCGCAATCGAAGAGTTCCGAGATGGTGTCGACCTGGATGACTCCGGCCTGAGCGAACAGTGCGCGCACGATCGAGTCGTCGATGTCGGCACCGATCGCGTGTGCGGGCGGCACGGCCCCGCGGCCGCTCTTGACCGCGATGATGGGCTTGCTGCGCGCCACCCGTCGGGCGATCCTGGTGAACTTCCTGGGATTACCGAAGCTCTCGAGGTACAGCAGGATCACCTCGGTGGCCGGGTCCGAATCCCAGTACTGCAATAGATCGTTACCGGACACATCGGCGCGGTTTCCGGCCGAGACGAAGGTCGACAGTCCGAGCCTGCGGTTGGCGGCCTCGTCCAGAATCGCGATGCCGAGGGCACCGGACTGACAGAAGAACCCGACGTTGCCCGGAGTGGGCAGATGCGGAGCCAGAGTGGCGTTCAGACCGAACTCGGGATCGGTGTTCGCCACACCGAGCGCGTTGGGCCCGATCAACCGCATTCCGTGCGCCCTCGCCGCGAGCACCAGCCGTCGCTCGCTCTCCTGCCCCGCAGGTCCGGTCTCGCCGAATCCACCCGACACCACCAGCAACGCCTTGACGCCCTTGTCGAGGCAGTCGTCGAGTACCGCGTCGATCGCATCGGCCGGTACCGCGGCGATCGCAAGATCGACCGGATCCGGGATGTCGTGCACCGTGGCGTAGGCGCGGACCCCGCGAACCGAACGATGGTCGGCGTTGACGGGATAGACGGGCCCGGTGAAGTTGCCCGCCAGCAGATTCGCGAGAACGGCGTTGCCCACCTTCGAGCTGTCCGTCGACGCTCCGATCACGGCCACCGATCGTGGGCTCAGTACGTTGCGCACACTGCGGGCCTCGGCGGCACGCTCACGGGAATTGCGCACCGACAGCAGAGCTTCGCTGGGGTCGATGGCGAACTCCAGTCGCAGCACACCACCCTCGAAGGACCTGCTGACCTGGTACCCCGCCTCCCGGAAGACGGTGACCATGTTCCGGTTCTCGGCGAGCACCTCGGCGACGAACATGTTCACCCCGTTCTCGGCGGCCGCTCCCGCGAGGTGTTCGAGCAGGATCGGACCCAGCCCGCGGCCCTGGTGCGCGTCGGCGACGACGAAGGCCACCTCGGCGGAGTTGCCGTCTCCCTCGGGCAGTCGCTCGTAGCGGCCGACCGCGATGATGTCGTCACCGAGCACTGCGACGAACGCCACCCGGTCGTGGTGATCGACCGTGGTGAAGTTGAGCACGTCACGCTGCGGCATCGTGGGGTACGGGCCGAAATACCGCAGGTATCTCGTCCGCTCGGACAACCGGCCGTGGAATGCGACGATCCGTTCGGAGTCCGACGGGACGATGGGACGCAGGTGCACCACACCGCCGTCGGAGGTCAGGACGTCGGCAACCCAGTGCCGCGGAAAGGATGTTTCCGCTCGCTCCCTGGCCAGGTCCTTGTCGCTCGGTTCCTGGTCGCTCGGTTCCTGTTCGCGCGGTTCCCTGTCACTCGGGTCCGACGCCGCAACGGCCGGCTCCTCGTCCGAGGGGCTGTCGGTCGGATCAGTCACGCGGGTCCTCCGGATCGAGTCCGAGCAGTGGAAACACTGCTCGACGGGTGGCGATGATGGCCGAGTCGACGCGTTCGAGCGCCCTGTCGGTGCCGTCGGTCCCGGCGAGAGAGCCCCCGGGCCCGTCCCAGGCGGGATAGTCGACGTCTCCCCCGTCACCCATCGTCTGCGGGAGGTCGACACTCGGTGCCATGGTCCGTACTCGCTCCCGCCACGTGTCCGGCAACGCCGACATCGGGTCGATGTCGCGACCGAGCGCGGCAGCGATGAGGTAGGTCCAGGCCCGTGGAACGACGCGCACCAAGCCGTACCCTCCGCCGCCGACGGCCAACCACCGACCCTCGGAATGTTTGTCCGCCAGATCACGCATGGCCAGGAATGCCGCATTCTGGCCGTCTACGGTCAGGGCCAGGTCCGCCAGGGGATCCTCGCGGTGGCTGTCGACACCGCACTGGCTGACGATGATCTGAGGCGCGAACGCGGCGATCGCACCCGGCACGATCGCGTGGAACGCACGCAGCCACAACCGATCCGCGGTGCCGGGCAACAATGGAACGTTGATCGAGGTTCCCTCACCGCGTTCGGCTCCCACCTCGGTCGACCATCCGGTGTTCGGCCACAGCGTCGCCGGATGTTGGTGCAACGAGACGGTGAGCACTCTCGGGTCACCGAGGAATGCCGCCTGAACGCCGTCTCCGTGGTGAGCGTCGACGTCGATGTAGGCGATCCGGTCGAACCCGTTGTCCAGCAACCACGAGATGGCGATCGCGGCGTCGTTGTAGACGCAGAAGCCGGAGGCCCAGTCGGCCATCGCGTGGTGCATGCCGCCGCCGATGCTCACCGCGCGTCGAGCACGTCCCGACGCGATTTCGCGGGCGGCGGCCAGAGAGCCACCGGCGAGCATTGCGCTCGCCTCGTGCATCTGCGGAAACACCGGGTTGTCGTCGGAACCCAGTCCGTGGACGACGTCGTCCGGATCTCGCAGAGCCGGGCCCTGCGACGGTGCCTGTTTGACGGCCTCGATGTAGGCGCTGGTGTGAAATCGGAGGAGCTCGGAATCGGGCGCGGCAGTGGGCTCGACGAGTTCGACGCCCGCGAGCAGGCCGATGTCGGTGGCGAGTGCCATTGTCAGATCGAGTCGAGTCGGATTCATCGGGTGGTCGTCGCTCCACCGGTAGCCGAGGTAATCCGCGCTCCACACGACGATGTCCTCGGGGCGGTTCGGGATGGACGCGGCGGCGCGTGTCGCCTGATCAGACATACGGACAAAACTACGTTGTCGGACGGGATGGTGTTGCCGGGTTCCGGTGTTGTCCCCACAGTCCCCTTGTGAGAAGCCATGGGAAACGGCGTACGCCGTTGTGGTGCGCCGCGCCCGCTGCGGCTGGGTGCAGCGCTCATTTCGGGGCGCTGACGGTAGGATCGAGCCCGACGAAGGGGTTGAGTGTGAAGGATCTGGTCGACACCACGGAGATGTACCTCCGGACGATCTACGATTTGGAAGAAGAGGGCGTGATTCCGCTCCGCGCGAGAATCGCCGAACGGCTCGAACAGAGTGGTCCCACCGTCAGCCAAACCGTTGCTCGGATGGAGCGAGACGGGCTGTTGTCCGTCGCAGGCGATCGACACCTCGAGCTGACCGAGAAGGGCCGAAGCCTGGCGGTCGCAGTCATGCGCAAACACCGTTTGGCCGAGCGTCTGCTCGTGGACATCATCGGTCTGCGTTGGGAAGACGTGCACGCCGAGGCGTGCCGTTGGGAACACGTGATGAGCGAGGAGGTCGAGCGACGTCTGGTCACCGTCCTGAACAACCCGACCACTTCGCCGTACGGCAACCCGATCCCCGGTCTGGAGGAACTCGGTCTCGGCCAGTCGACTCTGGCACCGGAAGCTCTCATCCGTCTCACGGATGTGCCCGTCGGCCAGCCGACCGCTGTCGTCGTGCGACGCCTCGCCGAGCACGTTCAGTCCGACCCGGAGGTCATCGCTCAGCTTCGCGAAGCAGGCGTGGTCCCCGATGCTCGGGTTACAGTCGAAGCCAAGCCCGGGTCGGTCACGATCACGGTGCCAGGACACAGTGGTGTCGACATATCCGAGGAAATGGCGCACGCCGTCCAGGTGAAGAAGGTCTGACCTCACACCGACGACGGCGTCGGACGCGTGTGAGGGAGAACGAACAGTGAAGCTTCTGGTTACCGGTGGTGCTGGCTACGTCGGCAGCGTCTGCGCGGCTGTGCTCGTCGAGCGCGGTCACGAGGTCGTGGTCGTGGACAACCTGTCCACCGGTAACCGGGACGCCGTGCCCGGTGGTGCCACATTCGTCGAAGGCGACATCAAGGACGTCGCTGCGGACGTACTGATCGGCGGTGGGTTCGATGCAGTCCTGCACTTCGCCGCGCAATCTCTCGTCGGCGAGTCGGTGGTCTCGCCCGACAAGTACTGGAGCGGAAACGTCGTCACCTCGCTGGCGTTGCTCGATGCCATTCGAGCATCCGGTACCGCGAAGCTGGTGTTCTCCTCGACCGCCGCCACGTACGGCGAGCCCGAGAAGACCCCCATCACCGAGGACGCACCCACCCGCCCCACCAATCCTTACGGTGCCACCAAACTCGCGATAGATCACGCGATCACGTCGTACGCCGCGGCCTATGGCCTCGCCGCCACGAGCCTTCGGTACTTCAACGTCGCCGGTGCCTACAACGGTTTCGGAGAGAATCGCGTCGTCGAGACCCACCTGATTCCGCTCGTGCTCCAGGTCGCACTCGGGCAGCGCGAGAAGATCTCGGTGTTCGGCACCGACTGGCCCACTACGGACGGTACGGCTGTTCGCGACTACATCCACGTTGCCGATCTCGCCGAGGCGCACATACTCGCTGTCGATGCCGCACAACCGGGCGAGCACACCATCTACAACCTCGGCAGCGGCACCGGATTCTCCGTGCACGAGGTCATCTCGTCCTGCGAGCGCGTCACCGGTCTGCCCATCGCCGTCGAACATGCTCCCCGTCGTGCCGGTGACCCTGCCGTCTTGATCGCCTCGAGCTCGCGCGCAGTCGAGGAGCTGAAATGGACGCCGGAGCTGACCGATCTCGATCGGATCGTGGCCGATGCGTGGACATTCCTGCAACAGCTCGGCGATCGGTCGCACGCGGCGCGCTGACCCACTCGCCTGCCGATCATCGATGTGCTCGACTGCTGTCACCGTCGCCCGAAGGGGTCGCCGGGGAGCCGAACTCCGCAGGCGCGAGCACACGCGAAGCCGCTCTCGGCCACTTCCCGAACGAGCTCGGGACCTGCGCCGGCGCTGAGCGACCGGTCCAACAGTCGCGCCAGCGAGTAGTTCTCGTCGGCTTCCAGTGCCGCATCGATCGCGATGCGGGCCATCGGTCCGTCTCCGCGGACGTACGCGCTGAAGGCCAGAAGTGTTGCGGCGATGGCTCGTTCGGCCTTCGGCAGGACGCGGGACATCCTCGCCCAGAACTCTTCGACGAATCCCGCGTCGTCACCGAGAGTCAGGGCCAGCAGTGCGTCTCGCACCTGGACATGACCGATCGCGAGTGCGATCCGAGCGATGTCGGTCGGATCCAATTCGGTGTCGTACGGCGCTCGCGCGACGTACGACAGCACCGACGTCAGCTCGTCGGTACGAGATCGAACCCCGTCCCGTCGTAGTCGCGCGATCTCGGCGGCAACGGCCCGCACGGTCGCGTCGGGGCCCGGCACGATGGTCTCGGCCAGCTCGGACCTGGATCGTCGGACGGAGTAGCCGTCGAGCACGCGGGCCACGGTCATCGGCGACGCCGACGGATCGGACATCAGGCCGTGCCGCCGTGGTCCGCGCAACGTCCACCACTCGGCGGATTCGGCGATCTCCGACGCCGCAAGGGCCTCACCGAGCTGCACTCCGAACGAGGCGAGTGTGGCGTCGAGTTCGGTCACCAGTGCTTCCACGTCGAGTAGATGCGGTGTCCGGACGGTTCGATCGAGCCTGTCGTCGACGAACACCGCCATGACCGCGGGAATGTTCTCCATCGCGCAGTAGCCGGCCAGGTAGGCGATGACGTCGAGCATCTCCGGGGTCGCGCGGGTGTGACTGCCCGCGCGCCGATCGATGTGATCGCCGGCCAGGACGAGGTCGTGACGCATCGTGGGTCCGACGCTCGCACCGCCGTCCTTGACCGCGATGAGCACCATCGATCGGTGCGGGTGGAACCCGAGCATGGCCGGTACCGCTGTGATCAGGTCGCTCGGGTGACCGAGCCGTACGCGATGGCGGGAGTCGAAGTTGCCGTGAGAGTTCGTCGGTGTGTACATACCGGAGAATCCTGGCCGGGGTCCCGAGGATCGAAAGAGTCTCGACCTGGGCTTTCGTACTGCCCTGTGGAGAACTGCCGTGCTGTGGATGAATCGCGTCGCCGGCGCTGTGTCCGACCGATTCGTGTCGGTGTCGTCTGCTAGTGCTGCGTCAGCTCTGGCCGACCTTCTGGACTGCCGCGGTGAACAGCTCGTCGAGGGTCATCGCATCGGGCGTGCCCGAGCCGAACGACATGAACGTGGCCGACACTCGCACGCCGTCGATCTGCGCCATCAGTGTCAGCATCGATTGCGTGACGGCGTCGCCGCCTGCTCCCGATGCGACGGTCTGCCGGACGGCCAACGTGTCGTCCGCATCGATGGGCGGTGCAGGCGTCAGAGTGGAGGTCACCGTCGAGGTCGCGCCGGACTTGGTTGCGGTCACCTCGCCGCACTGTTCGAGCTGCTCCTTGCGCGCCGAGAGCGGTTCGTCCACCGCGGTCAACTCGATCGAGATGGTGGACCGGCTGTCGTTGTCGGTGCCGACGATCATGGCCGTGCCCGTCGGGCCGAAATCCTGGTCGGCGGGCTTGCATCCCGCCGGGCTGACCTCGGCACCGGCAGGAATTCCGCTGAGATCGGGTGCGGCTTGCGAGATCGCCTGCTGGGGCAGCACCAGGGCGTCGTACGGTGCCGGGAAGCTGGACGGGTCGATCAGCAGCGTGTTCAGATCCACGCCGGACTGCGGCGACGAGGTGGTGGCACCCGCACTGGGCTCGGGAGAGCCGGTGACGGTCGAGCTGCAGCCGGCCAGCACGAGAGCTGCGCTCGCCGCCGAGGTCACGGCGATGGACAGGCGGGTTCTGCGTGCGGGGCTCACAAGACGTCCTCTTCGGGTCGATGGGACGCCGAAGCACACGCTTCGGCGTCCCACCACTGTCTCATTCCGACCACCTCGAACGCGGCAGGCGACTCACCGCAGTGTCGCGAATTCAGCTGCCGCGGGCGATCCACTCCTCGAGGTGCGGTGCTTCGTCGCCGATGCGTGTGCCGTCACCGTGGCCGGTGTTGACTCGGGTGTCGACAGGCAGGGCGAAGAGCCGATCGCGGATGGACCCGATGATGGTCGGGAAATCCGAGTACGACCGTCCGGTGGCACCCGGGCCGCCGGAGAAGAGGGTGTCGCCGCTGAACAACTCCCCCGCTTCCGGCAGGTAAAGGCACGTCGACCCGGGTGAGTGCCCGGGTGTGTGCAGCGCCAGGATGTCGGTTCCGGCCACGGTGATGCGCTGACCGTCCTCGAGGGTCGAATGCCCGACGCCCGGGTGCGTCTGCTCCCACAGCATGTCGTCGGCGGGGTGCAGCAGAATCGGCGCGTCCAAGGTCTCGGCCAGTTCCGGTGCCACGGTCACGTGGTCGTTGTGACCGTGGGTGCAGATGACGGCCTTGACCGTCCTGCCGGCAACCGCGTCGACGATCGGGGCCGCGGTGTGCGCTGCGTCGACGATCACCACCTCGTCGTCGTCGCCGATCAGCCAGATGTTGTTGTCGACGTCCCAGGTGCCACCGTCGAGGCTGAACGTTCCCGAGGTGACGACGTTCTGGACGCGGAACTGCCCGCTCACAGGACGACCACCGAACGCAGGACGGTGCCCTGATGCATCTTCTCGAAGGCGGCTTCGACGTCGTCGATGGTGATGCGTTCGGTGACGAACTTCTCGAGCGGCAGACGGCCCTGCTGATACAGATCGACCAACTGCGGGAAGTCGCGCTCGGGCAGGCAGTCTCCGTACCAGGATGACTTGAGCGATCCGCCGCGGGAGAAGAAATCGATCAGCGGCATCTCGAGGGTCATCTCGGGTGTCGGCACGCCGACGAGCACCACGGTTCCGGCGAGGTCGCGGGCGTAGAACGCCTGCTTCCAGGTTTCCGGGCGACCGACGGCGTCGATCACCACGTCGGCACCGAAGCCTCCGGTGAGCTCCTGGACCGCTTCGACGGCGTCGACCACCGACGAGTCGACGGTGTGGGTGGCTCCGAGTCCGAGTGCCCATTCGAGCTTGCCCGGGTCACGATCGACCGCGATGATCGTCGACGCGCCGGCCAGGCGTGCTCCGGCGATCGCGGCATCGCCCACACCGCCGCAGCCGATCACGGCCACCGAATCTCCGCGCGAGACGTTGCCGGTGTTCATCGCCGCTCCCAGACCGGCCATCACGCCACAGCCGAGCAGTCCGACCACGGCGGGATCGGCGTCTGCGGCGACTTTGGTGCACTGGCCCTCGTGGACCAGGGTCTTCTCGGCGAATGCGCCGATGCCCAGCGCCGGGGTCAACTCGGTACCGTCCTCGAGGGTCATCTTCTGTGCTGCGTTGTGGGTGTCGAAGCAGTACCACGGAGTGCCGCGCTTGCAGGCTCGACATTCGCCGCACACGGCGCGCCAGTTCAGTACGACGAAGTCTCCGACCTCGACGTGCTCGACGCGGTCGCCGATGGTCTCGACGATTCCGGCCGCCTCGTGTCCGAGCAGAAACGGGAATTCGTCGTTGATGCCGCCTTCGCGGTAGTGCAGGTCGGTGTGACACACCCCGCAGGCCTGGATCTTCACGACGACCTCGTTGGGCCCGGGATCGGGGATGGTGATCGTCTCGATGGAGACGGGCTCGCCCTTGCTCTTGGCGACGACGGCGCGGACCTGCTGCGGCATGTGTTCCTCCACTGAAAATCGGGTGTTTCGTGCTCTGTTCAGCCTCGCACAACGCATCAGCACGTGGCGACATCTGCATGGGTTCGACGCACCGAATCGTGGAGTTCACAAGGTTGTGACCGGGTGGGCACGCAGTCTTTGCGTGCGAGCGGTAACTATGACGAATGTCTGAACCCATGCAGTACGACCTGGTGGTCATCGGCTCCGGCCCCGGTGGCCAGAAGGCGGCCATTGCGGCTGCGAAGCTCGGCAAGCGGGTGGCGATCGTGGAGAAGGGCCACATGCTCGGCGGGGTCTGCGTCAACACCGGGACCATTCCGTCCAAGACGCTGCGCGAGGCCGTTCTGTATCTCACGGGCATGAATCAACGGGAGCTGTACGGGGCGAGTTACCGGGTGAAGGCCGATATCACTCCTGCCGATCTGTTGGCCCGAACCCAGCACGTGATCGGCAAGGAGATCGAGGTGGTGCGTTCGCAACTGCTCCGGAACCGCATCGAGCTGATCACCGGCGTCGGCAAGTTTCTCGACGCGCACACCATCGTCGTGGAGGACGAGACGCGGGGCGAGCGCATCACCGTCGCGGCCGCCAACGTGGTGATCGCCACCGGCACCGCTCCTGCCCGTCCGGCCGACGTCGCGTTCGACGACTATCGAGTGCTCGACTCGGACGGAATTCTCAATCTCGAATTCATTCCGGCGTCGATGGTCGTCGTCGGGGCCGGCGTCATCGGAATCGAGTACGCGTCGATGTTCGCTGCCCTGGGAACGAAGGTCACCGTCGTCGAGAAGCGGGATTCGATGCTCGACTTCTGCGATCGAGAGATCATCGAGTCGTTGCAGTTCCACCTCCGCGATCTCGCGGTGACGTTCCGATTCGGCGAGGCTGTGACCGCGGTCGACGTCGGGCCGAACGGGACCGTGACCACGCTGGCGAGCGGCAAGCGCATCCCGGCCGAGACGGTGATGTACTCGGCCGGTCGGCAGGGGCTGACCACGGCGCTGGATCTCGAGAACACAGGTCTCGAGGCGGACGCCAGGGGTCGGATCTTCGTCGACGAGCACTTCCAGACCAAGGTCGATCACATCTATGCCGTCGGCGATGTCATCGGGTTCCCGGCGTTGGCCGCGACGTCGATGGATCAGGGCAGGTTGGCCGCGTATCACGCGTTCGGCGAGTCCGACGCGAAGTTGACCGACGTTCAGCCCATCGGCATCTACTCCATCCCCGAGGTTTCGTACGTCGGAGCCACCGAGGTCGACCTGACGAAAGGATCGATCCCCTACGAGGTCGGGGTATCGCGGTACCGCGAACTCGCCCGGGGTCAGATCGCCGGCGACTCGTACGGGATGTTGAAGTTGCTCGTGTCCACCGAGGATCGGTCGATTCTGGGCGTGCACATCTTCGGTTCGGGTGCGACGGATCTGGTGCACATCGGGCAGGCGGTGATGGGGTGCGGCGGCACCGTCGACTATCTCGTCGATGCCGTGTTCAACTACCCGACGCTGTCCGAGGCGTACAAGGTCGCAGCCCTCGACGTCACCAACAAGATTCGCGCGCTGGCCAACTTCGACCGCTGATCGTCTCGAGTCACCGAGAGCCCCTCGGCGCAGGATGGGCGACCGTCCGGGAATGAACGGCGGGCAACCGGTTGTTCTTGTCGGTAGTGATTCGCCACGTTCGACGTCGGCGCGTACACGGCGCGAGCCGAGGGTCGGCGTATTCTGGCTCGAATCTCGCGTCGAGGTACCGACGAGTCGATCCGAAAGGGGCCAGGCCATGACCGAACAGTCGAAGATGTACGAGCTGGAGTTTCCGGCACCGCAAATCTTCTCCAACGACGGCGTCGGACCCGTCCTGGTGCACGGCCTGGAGGGTTTCTCCGACGCGGGTCACGCGGTGAAGTTGGCCACCACCCACCTGCGCGAGAGTCTGGAGTCGGAGCTGGTCGCGTCGTTCGACGTCGACGAGTTGATCGACTACCGGTCCCGGCGGCCGACGATGACGTTCAAGTCCGATCATTTCTCGGACTACGACGCTCCCGAACTGAACCTCTATGCCGTCAAAGACAAGTCGGGGACTCCATTCCTGCTGCTCGCCGGTATGGAACCGGATTTGCGATGGGAGAAGTTCACCACCGCTGTCAGGCTCCTCGCCGAACAGCTCGGTGTACGCCGCACCATCGGTCTCGGCTCGATCCCGATGGCCATTCCGCACACCCGGCCACTCGGTGTGACGGCCCACGCCAGCGACAAGGAGCTGGTCAAGGAGGGCAACAGCTGGGCAGGTGATCTGCAGGTGCCGGGCAGCGCCTCGTCCCTGCTCGAGCTTCGGATGGCGCAGCACGGTCACGAGTCCATGGGCTTCTCTGTGCACGTCCCGCACTACCTCGCACAGACGGACTACCCCGGTGCGGCCGAGACGTTGCTCGAGAACGTCGGTGAGGCGGCCGACCTGGATCTGCCGCTTGCCGCCCTGGGTGAGGCCGCGGCGCGAGTTCGGGAACAGGTGAACGAGCACATCACCGGGAACGAAGAGGTCCAATCGGTGGTGCAGGCGCTGGAGCGGCAGTACGACACGTATGTCGCCGCGCAGGAGCAGCAGTCGACGTTGTTGGCCAGTGACGAGCCACTGCCGAGCGGCGACGAACTCGGGGCCGAGTTCGAGCGCTTCCTGGCCGAGCAGGCAAATCTCGACGAGGGTGAGGGCAACACCGAGCAGTGACAGTGTGAGTGGTCACAGAACATGATCGATTCGGCGGGAATATAGGACAGTCCGGGCCGATCGAAACATACCTGTAACCGCAAATACGCTCGATGTTCTGCCCCGAGCGTCATCTCGTGCAAGAGTCGTAGCAACACGTACTCCGGTACGTACGTCCACACACTCGTGCACGGCGTCGCCGTTGTGTGCCGCATCGCGCGGCGCACCAGGGAATTTCAGGAGGCGCAGATGAGCACCAATCCGCGCAGTCGCAAGCTCCGCCCGGTTCCCGACGAAGAACCACGGCTGATCTTCCGGACCATTCACGGATACCGGCGGGCATTCCGCATGGCCGGCGAAGGGCCGGTGCTGCTGTTGATCCACGGTATCGGTGACAACTCCGAGACGTGGAACGAAGTCATCCCGCACCTCGCGAAGAACTACACCGTCATCGCTCCGGATCTGCTGGGTCACGGTCGCTCGGACAAGCCGCGTGCGGATTACTCCGTCGCCGCGTACGCCAACGGCATGCGCGACCTGCTCTCGGTGCTGGGCATCGAACACGTCACCGTCGTCGGGCACTCACTGGGCGGCGGCGTCGCCATGCAGTTCGCGTACCAGTTCCCGGGCATGGTCGACAGGTTGGCTCTGGTGTCCTCCGGCGGCGTCACCAAGGACGTACATCCCATTCTTCGACTGGCGTCCATGCCGTTTCTGAGCGAGGCCGTCAAACTGCTCCGCCTGCCCGGCGCGATCCCGGCGGTGAAGCTGGCGGGCGGCCTGCTGAGCAAACTGCACAGCTCTCCCCTGCGACCCGGATCGCTCCTACACGACACTCCGGATCTGATCCGCGTGCTGAGCGAGCTCCCGGCCCCGACGACGTACGAGGCGTATCTGCGGACCCTGCGCGCCGTCGTGGACTGGCGCGGCCAGGTGGTCACGATGCTGGACCGCTGTTATCTCACCGAGAATCTCCCCGTTCTGCTCGTGTGGGGTGACCAGGACTCGGTGATTCCGGTCAGTCATGCGCGCCTCGCCCACTCGGCCATGCCCGGTTCCACGTTGGAGGTGTTCGAGAATTCCGGACACTTCCCGTTCCGGGACGATCCGATGCGCTTTCTGCAGGTCGTCGAGGACTTCATCGATTCCACACCGTCACTGACCTTCGACGAGGTGCGGTGGCGCAACCTGCTCATCACCGGTGTCGGTGAGGACATGATCACCGGAAGCGCCAGCACCCGGATGGCCGTTCTCGGTGCGATGGGTTCCGACGAGCGCAGCGCCACCTGAGGCGTCGCGACGGCCGCTCGGTATCGATGCGGGTTCGGCCGTCGATCCCACATAGCCTGTAGAGGTGCTTCTCACCGAACTGATTCCCGATGCCGCCGCCGCTCGGTCCGACGGCGTCGACCCGGACGTCCTGTTCGACACGTTCACCACCTGGACTGCCGATCGCGGTCTGACCCTGTATCCCGCGCAGGAGGAAGCTCTCATCGAGCTGGTCTCCGGCTCCAACGTCATCCTGGCCACGCCGACCGGATCGGGCAAGTCGATGGTGGCCATCGGAGCCCACTACGCCGCGATGGCCGCAGGCGTTCGGAGTTTCTACACCGCGCCGATCAAGGCACTCGTCAGCGAAAAGTTCTTCGCCCTGTGCGAGATCTTCGGCGCTCAGAACGTCGGCATGATGACCGGCGACGCGTCGGTCAATTCCGGTGCTCCGATCATCTGCGCCACCGCCGAGATCGTCGCGAACCTCGCTCTGCGCCAGGGTGCCGACTCCGACATCGGCCAGGTGATCATGGACGAGTTCCACTACTACTCCGAGCCCGATCGGGGGTGGGCCTGGCAGGTTCCGTTGATCGAGCTGCCGAACGCTCAGTTCCTGTTGATGTCGGCGACTCTCGGCGACGTCTCGTTCTTCCGGGACGATCTGACCCGACGCACCGGACGCACGACCACCGTGGTCTCGGGCACCGAGCGTCCGGTTCCCTTGATGTTCTCCTACGTCACCACCCCGATCAGCGAAACCATCGAAGAGTTGGTGCAGACGCACCTCGCGCCGGTCTACGTCGTGCACTTCACCCAGGCTTCGGCACTCGAACGCGCTCAGGCATTGACGAGCGTGAACGTTGCGTCCAAGCAGGAGAAGGCCGAGATAGCCGAGGCCATCGGTGCCTTCCGCTTCACCACCGGGTTCGGCAAGACGCTGTCGAGGTTGGTTCGGCACGGCATCGGGGTGCATCACGCAGGCATGCTGCCCAAGTATCGACGGTTGGTCGAGAAGTTGGCGCAGGACGGGCTGCTCAAGGTGATCTGCGGAACGGACACCCTCGGTGTGGGCATCAACGTCCCCATTCGCACCGTGTTGTTCACCGGACTGACCAAGTACGACGGCGTCCGCACCCGCAAGCTCCGAGCCCGCGAGTTCCATCAGATCGCGGGCCGCGCGGGGCGAGCCGGATACGACACCCTCGGCACCGTCGTGGTCGAGGCCCCCGAGCACGACATCGAGAACGCCCGTCTGGTGGCCAAGGCCGGCGACGATCCGAAGAAGCTCAAACGCGTACAGCGCAAGAAGGCACCCGACGGTTTCGTCTCGTGGGGCGAGCCGACGTTCGAACGGATCATCACCGCAAGTCCTGAGCCGCTCACCTCACGGTTCTCGGTGAGCAACGCCATGCTGCTCAATGTCATTGCCCGGCCGGGCAATTGCTTCCATGCCATGCGTCACCTGCTCGAGGACAATCACGAGACCCGGCCCGCTCAGCGCAAGCACATTCTGCGGGCACTCTCACTCTACCGCGGTCTGGTCGATGCGGGCATCGTCGAACAACTCGACGAGCCGGATGCCGACGGTCGACACGCTCGACTGACCGTGGACCTGCAGCCGGACTTCGCGCTCAATCAGCCGCTGTCGACGTTCGCGGTCGCGTCGTTCGATCTGCTCGACGCCGAATCACCGACCCATGCCCTCGACGTCGTCTCGATCATCGAATCGACCCTCGACGATCCGCGTCAGATCCTGATGGCCCAGCAGCACGCGGCGCGCGGCGAAGCGGTCTCGCAGATGAAGGCCGACGGCATCGAGTACGACGAGCGAATGGAACTGCTCGAGGAGGTCACGTGGCCGAAACCTCTTGCAGAGCTGCTCGTTCCGGCATTCGAGATCTATCGCGGCACGCATCCGTGGCTCTCCGAGGTCGGCCTGTCCCCCAAGTCCGTGGTACGCGACATGGTCGAGCGTGCGATGACGTTCGCAGAATTGATCAGCCACTACGGTCTGATGCGGTCCGAGGGGCTCGTCCTCCGCTATCTCGCCGACGCCTATCGCACACTGCGCCAGACGGTTCCGCCGGAGTCTCGAACCGAAGAGGTACAGGACATCACCGAGTGGCTGGGTGAACTCGTGCGGCAGGTGGATTCGAGCCTGCTCGACGAATGGGAGAACCTGACGGACCCGGGTGCCGAGCCGGAGGCGCTCGTCGAGGCGTACGGATCCGATGTGCCGCGTCCGATCTCGGCCAACCCGCGGGCCTTCCGAATTATCGCGCGCAATGCGATCTTCCGCCGAGTCGATCTGGCGGCGCGCCGACAATGGAACGCCCTCGACGACCTCGACGACGGCCCGGACTGGGAGACGGAACTGGAACCGTTCTTCGCCGAGTACGGCTCGATCGGAACCGGACCATCGGCCCGCGGCCCCGCGCTGTTCACGCTGAACGTCGGTGCGGAGTCCACCACGGTGCGTCAGGTGTTGGAGGATCCCGACGGTGACCACGGCTGGTCGCTCGACGCCGTCGTCGATGTGCCGGAGTCCGATGCGGCAGGCGAGATCGTGTTCGACGAGATCGTGATCACGCCCGGCTGAGTCCACGTGCGTTGTCGGCGAGGACTTCTGCGGCGAGAAGACCTGCGAGCGCACTGTATTCGGCGGCGCGCGCACTCGAAGCTCGGTGCACGAGACCGATGGTGCGGCCGGGAGCAGGGTGGGCGAACTCTGCGGTGGACAAGCCCGCACGAGCGACCTCGACCTCGACGGCGCTGCGCGGCAGCAGCGTCAGACCCAGTCCTCCTGCAACGCACTGCACCACCGTGGTCAGCGACGTTGCCCGGGTATCGCTCGCATCGGGTGCGGTGTCGACCGAGCGGCACAGATCCAGGGTCTGCTCGCGCAGGCAGTGCCCCTCGTCGAGGAGGAGCAGAGGAAGACCGCGGAGGTCGGCGACCGTCAGATCCCGACGCCCCGCGAGAGGGTGCTCGGCAGGGAGCGCGAGCACGAAATCCTCGGTGTACATGGCTGTTTCGATCAAACCCGGATCGGCGAGGGGCAGCGCGAGAACGGCGACGTCGAGTGCACCGGACCGGAGTCCGTCGAGCAGTCGAGCAGTGTGATCCTCCACTATTCTCGGAACGAGGTCGGGGTACTCGACGCGCACGGCCGGGAGCACTGCGGGCAGCACGTAGGGTGCCACGGTGGGAATGATCCCGAGCCGCATACCACCGGTCAGGCGACCGCCCAATCCTGCTGCGGTAGCGACCAATCCGTCCACGGCGTCGAGTGCCGCAGTCGCCCGACCGAGCAACTGACCGCCGGCCGACGTCAGCAAGACCCTGCGGGTGCTGCGCTCGATCAACTGCACCCCCAGCCCCTGCTCCAGCGTGGCGAGAGCCTGCGACAGAGACGGTTGAGTGATGTTCAGTTGCGTTGCTGCACTGCCGAAATGGCGATGTCGGGCGATCGCGACGAAGGCACGCAGATGCGACAGGGTCGGCTGATAGCTTCGATCGGTCACGCCTATCAGTCTAGTGCCACTCATCACGTTTACCTTTCACCACATTTTTGGCACACTCGTACCGGTCGGCCGGGCTCGTACGGCTGCATTCACGCCACCGATCCGAACCGCCCACATACGGAACCGACGCGATCATTCGACACGAGGAGACCACATGGCACTGTTGACAATTGGCGACCAGTTCCCTTCATACAACCTCACCGCCGTCATCGGCGGAGACCTCTCCAAGGTGAACGCCCAGCAGCCCGACGACTACTTCACCACCGTCACCAGTGACGATCACGCGGGCAAGTGGCGCATCGTCTTCTTCTGGCCCAAGGACTTCACGTTCGTGTGCCCCACCGAGATCGCCGCGTTCGGCAAGCTGGACGAGGAGTTCGAGGACCGCGACGCACAGGTCCTCGGCGCGTCGGTCGACAACGAGTTCGTTCACTTCCAGTGGCGGGCACAGCACGACGAGCTCAAGACGCTTCCCTTCCCCATGCTGTCGGACCTCAAGCGCGAATTGGCAGCTGCCACCGGTGTTCTCAATGCCGACGGTGTGGCCGACCGTGCCACCTTCATCGTCGACCCCAACAACGAGATCCAGTTCGTGTCGGTCACGGCAGGCTCGGTGGGGCGCAACGTGGACGAGGTCCTGCGAGTTCTCGATGCCCTGCAGTCCGATGAGCTGTGCGCCTGCAACTGGAAGAAGGGTGATCCCACCATCGACGCAGGCGAACTGCTGACGGCGAGCGTCTGACATGACGATCGACAACCTCAAGAACGCCGTCCCCGAGTACGCCAAGGACCTCAAGCTCAATCTCGGTTCCATCGCCCGCTCCACGGTGCTCAGCGAGCAGCAGCTGTGGGGCACCCTGCTGTCGGTGGCCGCAGCGTCGAAGTCCGCGACGACGTTGAAGGAGATTGCCGAGGACGCAGCCGATTCACTGTCGGCCGAGGCGTACAACGCCGCCCTCGGTGCCGCGTCGATCATGGGCATGAACAACGTCTTCTACCGAACCAAGGGATACCTGGACGGCAAGTACGACGATTTGCGCGCCGGTCTGCGCATGAACATCATCGGCAACCCCGGTGTGGACAAGGCCGACTTCGAGCTGTGGTCGCTCGCGGTCTCGGCCGTCAACGGGTGCAACCACTGCCTGGAGGCACACGAGAAGACGCTGCGCGCCGAGGGCGTCGACCGCGAGAAGATCTTCGAGGCCATCCGCGCCGCGTCGATCGTCGCGGGTGTCGCGCAAGCGATCGAAGCAGGGCGAATCCTCGACGGTGCCGCCGTCTGAGCGTCGACCCGACCTGATCACCGAACGAGGGATCCGCGACCGCGGGTCCCTCGTTCGGCGTTTGGTACCGTCCGGGCATGGCTACCGACGTGTCCGTCGTCCGAGTGTTCACCGATGCCGACGGCAGGTTCGGCAACCCCCTCGGCATCGTGGCCGCGGATGACGTCGCCGAGGCGGACCGACAGCAGTTCGCCACCGACCTCGGCTTCAGCGAGACGGTGTTCGTCGATCTCACCGGCTCCGGTACGGCCTCGGCCACCATCTACACCCCCGCCGTGGAATTGCCCTTCGCCGGGCATCCCACGGTCGGACTCTCGTGGTGGCTGCGCGAGCAGGGACACCCGGTCGAAGTACTCACAGTTCCTGCCGCACCGTTGAACATCCGCTACGAGGGCGAGCACACCTGGGTTCGGGCCCGAGCCGACTGGACTCCGCACTTCACCTTCCACCAGGTCCAGGAGGCGGCCGAGGTGACGGCAGCGGACCCGAGTGCGTACGACAGCGGGCACCACTACGTCTGGGCCTGGACCGACGAGAAGCACGGCGCGCTGCGATCGCGCATGTTCGCACCGATGATGGGCATCGCCGAGGACGAAGCGACCGGCGCTGCCGCCGTCCGGCTGACCGGCGAACTCGGCCGGGGCCTGAACATCGTGCAGGGAGCCGGGTCTCGATTGCACACCACCTTCGAAGCCGGATGGGTGGAGCTGGGCGGACGTACCGCGGCGGACGCGTCGATCAGCCTGTGACGGGTACGTCCACCTCGATTTCCTCGCCCAGACGAACACCGTCGGCGAGTGGGAGTCGATCGCCGCTCCAGAACTTTCCTGGGTCGAACCAGTTGGCTTTCTTGTTGCCGGTGAGCAGACCCATCGCGTCGTAGGTCATGGCCACCACCTCTGCGCAGTAGGCGGTTTCGAGGGCTGCTCCCTCACGTTGGCTGCGACGCAGTGTGGGGACTCGGCCCCGGAACCAACGACCGGCGAGAGAAGCGGTGGTCGGAAAGGCTGTGCCGTCCAAGCGGGCGATGGTGCGAAGCAGGGCGTCCTCCTGCTCTTTCGTCACGGACGGGGTGGAGCCTGCGGAACGACCCGCGTATCCGTCCAATTGTCGCAGCCAGCACCGCTGTTCGTACTTCGTGGCCCACTGGGTCACGGCCGCTCGCAGATCGTGCAGCTGCACTCCGCGCTGGAAGTTGCCGGTCCACATGTCCTGCAACGACTTCCCCAGTTCGGCGTGCCACATCAGCGGAGGCAGGTCGTCGATCACGACGGACATGCCGACGTGATTGACCGGACTGTTGGTCAGTGCCTGGATTGCGCGATCGGCGTTCGACTGTCCGCGGAAGATCCAGATGTCCCCCGTTCTGGTGGCCTCGACTGCGGTATCGAGGCTGATTCGCGACGGATTCATGGTCCACACCCTAGATCTCGTGACGGTACGGTGGCCGGATGAACGTGTGGAAGGCTGTCGGTCTCGCCGGGATGGTCGGTGTCGCGGCCACCGGGGCGTTGGTGGTTCGATCCGAGCGCAAGCGTCGTGCCTACGCGCCCGAGGAAGTGCGCGAGCAGCTGCACCGTCGTTTCGCGGCTGTCTCCGACGAGCCGATACCGGCACCCGCTCCCCCGCTGTCGCGAGGGAAGCAGCTGCTCGGCAGACTTCGGTTCAGCCGAGCGCGCTGAGGATCCGCGCGGCCAGCTCTTCGATCTCGGCGTCGGTCATGACGAATGCGGGCGAGATCTGCATCGCACCCTGGCCGGCGGCGCGGCCGGAGACCCCGTGTGCCCGAAGCGTTTTGACGAAAGGCAATGCTTCGGCCGGGTCGGCGAGCTGCACTGCGGCAACAGCACCGATTCCGCTGCGGATCTCCGATACTCGTTCGTGTGCGGCCAGTGGCGCGAGGTGGGTGTGCAGGGCCGCCTCGATGCGCTTGGAGTGCGAGAGCAGCTCTTCGCGCTCGATGATGTCGAGGTTGGCCATCGCTGCCGCGGCCGCTCCGGCGTGGCCGCCGTAGGTGTACCCGTGGCGCCACCACACGCCGCCCGCGAAGAACGGCTCGGCGATCTTCGGGGCGATGAAGACAGCACCCATCGGTACGTACCCGGACGTCAACCCCTTGGCGGTCGTCATCAGGTCGGGTTCGAGCTCGAACCGGGTGGAGGCGAACCAGCTGCCGCCGATACGACCGAATCCGGTGACGACCTCGTCCGCGACGAACAGCACGTCGTTGTCGCGACAGATCTGCCGCACCTCGCGCAGGTAGCCCTCCGGCGGCAGGTAGATTCCGCCGGCACCGATGACCGGCTCGCAGAAGAATGCGGCCACGTTCTCGGCACCGACCTCCTCGATCAGCGCCAGCAGCGACTTCGCGTCGTCCCACGCCACTGTCCTGGCGTCGGGCATCAGCTCACCGTAGTTCTCCTTGTTGACCGGGATACCGGCCAGCGCGGTGCCGGCGACGTGCATGCCGTGATAGGCCTTCTGCCGTCCGACGATGATCTTCTTGGCCGGTTGCCCCATTTCGACCCAGTAGCGGCGCGCGAGCTTCGCGGCGGTGTCGATGGAGTCCGAGCCACCGGAGGTGAAGAAGATCTTGCTACCCGGAACCGGCGCGATGGCAGCGAGACGATCGGCCAAGGCCAGCGTGGTCTCGGGTACGAAGTCGCCGAAGTTCGAGTAGTGAGCGATCGAGCTCAGCTGTGTGGCAACGGCATCGGCGATCTCGCGTCGGCCGTGACCGACGTTGGTGAACCACAGACCGGCGGTCGCGTCGAGATACTTCGTTCCCTTGTTGTCGAAGATGTACGCACCCTCGCCTCGCGAGACGACGAACGGCCCGCTGGCAGTGACGTTGCCCATGTCGGCGAAGCCGTGCCACAGCGCGGAGGAGTGTGTGGTGGCCGCTGGATCGAGGTCGGAAGACATGCGCTACACAGTAGTGGAGTCCGTTTCGCTCGAGACCGATCCGTGCCTCCACCGTCCCGCGAGCCGTCCGAGAGCATTCACTGCCAGCGCCATGAGCGCGAAAGCGACGGTCAACACCACCAGCCCGACGGCAAGCGCGGGGTATCCCCGTTCCCGCGGATCCTCTTACGGTCCTCTGAAGGGTATCTCTTGCTTGTGGCAACATACCCGCATGTACCTACTTGCCGTCGATCCTTCGGTAACTGTGCCGACTAGCAATCCAACCTATCTGCTCATCGGCGCGGCTATCGGTGCCGTGGGTGCTCTGATCATCGCCCTGATCACCAATCGACGGGCCGACCAACGTGAGTACCAGAGCTGGCGTAGAGAACAGCTCGGCGTGGCAGTTTCGTCCGTTCACGACAAGTTCGCAGAGATCAAACGGGGCATAGACCACCTGCCGAATCTCAACAGAGATCAGCTACTCACGTTGCTGCGCTCCACAACAGATGATGTGTACCGGATACAGCTCGTATCGTCGGATTGGTTCGCTGCAACCGTCATCGACATAATCGAAGAAATGGCAGTACCCGTCAAAATGACAACGGATATAAACGAGAAACGAACACATAGAATCAATCAGCTACAAAGCAAGCTGATCCTGTCGGCGCGGAGAGAGCTACAAAAGAGCAGAACTGATCGATTACACCAATACGCAGCGAAGATATTAGAGGAACGATTCGAGAAACGAAACAATCCTATTCAGCGTGATAGACGAAAGAAGTCCCCGTAGAGATGCGTATTTATCTGACTCAAACCACAGCACAAAATCTCTCTAGCCCCACAAGCAACCCCTCATATTTGGTATTCACCGCGATCATTGCCGGTGCGGTAGCAATCACAGTCGCCTACATAACGAATCGCCGTGCAGATAAGCGCGAAATCGAGAAGACTCGTCGTGAGATACTTTCCAGTGCGGTCACAAGCCTTATCGAGAAGTCCGAGACCGTGAATAGCTTGGTCGCCACAAACGGGCGATACAATGGAACATACGATATGGACAACGAATTAACGAACTCGTTACTCAAATTGCGACACGAAATGAAGTTCGAGCTGATCAGAATACAAATACATGGATCAGACCATCTCTATGAAATTGCAAACAAGCTGTACCGAATGCATCTCGACTTCGAGGGCGAGATCGAGAAGGTCGACCTTGGGGAACTGAAGTACATTGTGACCGGACTAGACTTTAATGGCCTAGCTCAGACGACTATTGATCTAATCGACGCAATTCGTCTCGAAACGAAAATGAGCACCAAACGCCGTTTCTACCGCCGAACGAGACGATCCCCCGATGAAGACGCTACCAATCGTCCATAACTCATCGGGGGATCATTCTGCACAAATACATTTACTTGAAGAGAACGGGAAAAGAGAGTAGCAAAACCGTTCCACTAAATTATAGCAATTTCTACGATACTCCGCTTTCAGTTTCCGGCAAGTTCCAGATACGCCACATGGCAGACCAAGTTACCGAGCGCATCGATTTGTGCATTGACGCCCGATACATTAAATGAGTAGTTTCCCGGCGCATCGTCATCGATGTAGTAGTACTTAGATAGTCCATCTTTACTTCGGAGGTTTCCCGCCTGGTGCCTGAGTGTTATATCGTTCGTCGCATACTCGATCTTAACAAATATCTTGTTGGTGTATTCGGCACCGAACTGTTCCAACGAATTATCGGGCTCTAGGCTTGTGACATTGCACGCCACGCTTATTGGGTTGTCGTAGTCCCAATAGGAGTCATATGTACCCAGTTCCTCGTTGAATACCTCAATCTTCTCGTATATATCGACCAGACTCGGATATCGTTTGGTAATCAGCTTCACCAGTACCACCAATCGGGAAGTGTGTTCTTTCTGAAGTTCCAGCCTCGCAGCTGAATGCCTCTCGACTTGTTCCATGACAATCGCTTGACTGCCTCCACCACCAGTGGACTGAGTGCGAACACTCGATCACCGAACTCGACAGTACTTCTGTCCTGAGTAACCTTGGATACATTTGCTTGCTCGAATACATCTGTGTTGTGCATATAGGCAGCTT
The DNA here is from genome assembly GCF_030056835.1 of Rhodococcus sp. IEGM 1372. Taxonomy (NCBI): domain Bacteria; kingdom Bacillati; phylum Actinomycetota; class Actinomycetes; order Mycobacteriales; family Nocardiaceae; genus Rhodococcus; species Rhodococcus sp. IEGM 1372. The sequence continues at coordinate 55,263 of NZ_JASHKS010000030.1, forward strand.
GCCAGCACACGGCGTATTCCAACCAACCTCGATCCGACTCTTTCGATACTGCTGATTCCGGTCTGCCGCTGGCAAGTTCTACGATTGCTTGTGCCTGCAAGAGGTCAGAGGAATCTACCGTGTAGCCGGTTAGTTCCAATACTCTTTCTATAGTTGCGTACATCTAAATCCTTTCATCTATCAAATTTGCTATACATGTTCATATGAGAATAGCGACCAGGCTCGATTTGAACCTAGCCGCTATCTCAAATATGAACTATTCATTTAGGGGTACTACTTAGGCTGATGTAACTTCCAGCACGCCGAACGCTTCTTTACGACCTACCGCGAACGCCTTACGGGTACGCATCTTGATATGCGGCTCATCGGTACCGTATCCGGCATCGAAACTAATCAATGACTCGATTGGTGAACGATCACCCACGATTAGGTGCTTACGGTTGCCTACGATCAGCAACGGATTACCGGTTGGGTTCCACTGCGCTGTAGCGCTCGTCTTGGCACCGTCTGAGAATCGGATCTCATATCCGAACAGGGTTGCTGGCTGAGTTGCTGAAACCTGATCGATGAACAGTGGACGACCATTGCCGTCAACGAGTCCTCGTAGCTGGCCCTTGAAGCTGGTATGCGCAATCACGATTGTGTCGGGATCGGCAAAGTAGCGTCCGTTCTCGGCTAGGCCTAGAACCTCGGATACATCGGCGTAGGTCAGTGCACCGGCAGTCTTAATAACTGCTGTACCTGCTTCTTTGTAGACAGAGGTGAACGGAACTGTTACCCCATTTGCTACGGCTGTCGTGCCTAGACATGCATTGTCGAACTTTCGTGCATAGTTGGTTGCCCAACCCTTCTGAAGTTCTACGATGACATTTACGTTTGCATCGGCTAGATCCTCTTCGGCAACGATCACGCGGTTAGCGAACTTGGCTGCCTTTAGCTCTACATCGTCCATCTGTGGCTGATCTTCTGGGTATGTTCCACCCTTGGGAATGACCACCACATCTACATCGCCCAATCGTGGGGTCGAGAAGATATTTGAGGTCATATTGACCCTACGGCCTACCGCTTCTACAGCGGAAAACTGCTCTACTGTCTGGATAACTTCGGAACCGTACTCTTCCGGCACCCAGCTATCTGCATTTACTCTTGCTATTTGAAACACTTGCTTTCTAAATGAATTTACAGTTTAGAGTCTTGCATAGACTGTGTACGAATTAGGCATCTCGCTTCATCCGTGAGAAAGCATCCCGCTTTGTAACTATATTGTATCAATTTATCGATTATCGTGCGCGCTGGATTAGCTTCTCGGCGCTTGTCAGTGCTTTCTTTTGAACTGGCTTGTCGGCACCATCGATCTTCGGTGCACGACGCTTAGGATCGAATAGTTCCGGCAGAGTTGTCTGTAGCTCAGTAATCTGTTCGTCTAGTCCTACCAGCTCCCCCGATTCATCCACATCGATCTTGTTGAAGTCTAGGAACTTGGATACATTTGTATTCGCTACTCCTAGACTCGATAGCGTGTTAGCGGCCTTGCTGGTGACATAGGCCGACTTGAACCTATCCCCCGCCTTACTGGCCTCGACTAGCTGCGTTTCCAGCTCGGATGCCTTGTGACGATGACTAGCGGCCTCGGTGTTCGCGGCCTTCAGTGCTGCTCGTAGACTTTCTACGTCTACGGTTTCCTCGTTGTTCTGTACTTCATTTTCGTTCTCGTTGTCGCTCATGCGGCGTTATCTCCTTCTATTGGGTTAGTTTCGGTATTCAGTTGTGGTTGTACTAATAGCCCGTTTGCTTTCCACTGAGCTACTACTTCAGCGTCATAGCCTTGTTCAATAAGGATCTGCTCGACTGGCAAACCGGCTTGTAGCTTCTTATATGCAATCTCCCACTGCTCTTTTGTGTCGATCGATTCGAGCTGTCGCCACTGAATCTGTACGTCCTCGTCAATGTCATTGAGCTTCAGCACGAACATGAAGACACGACGTAACGTGTTGCCGATTGCTAGCTGTCGGGTACGTGACTTCTTGACCAGAGGTGCCTCGGATGCTCTCAGAGCTTCACCGGACACGTTGGTCTGAGTGTTTTCAAAATAGTGCAGCGGCGTATCTGTAACGGATGCCATGGCACGTACGTACTCTCGATAGGGCTCGATGTACGACTTCGGATCGGCTGGTGTGAACTGTCCGACCTTCACGATTCCCGCAAGGTCCCATACGACCCCTGGTGCACCGCTGAGCGGATTCGGCTCGTCGTTGTCGTCTACTAGGTCACTCTTTGTTCCATCTAGGCCTTGCAGCATCCAACGCGTTGGGAAACCGTAGTGTTCGACGCTGGCAAGCTGAGAGATCAGCATCTTGTTGATCATGTCCTGACAGCTGTAGGCACTGACATGTTCGGGTCTGCCGTACTGGTCGATACCCGTGGTGAAGTGGAACACCGGAATGACACCGAACTCGTTTGGTACAGAGCCGTTTTCGTCTGTCTCGTCATCGATGAACGGCTCGAAGTCGCTGTCTTTGACTGTGAACGGCAGACGGTCGGAGGTCGATAGATACTTCTCGATACGATCCGCGTAGTACAGGTTCGGGACTGCCCCGGCTTTGGTTGACATCTGATCTGTGAGGATCGCTCCTCACGGTGGAAGGATGTTCACCATGCCGAAAGCATTCCCCGAGGAGTTCCGCCGCGACGTCATCGCCGTCGCACGTAGAGGCGAGGCCCCGCTGCGTCAGATCGCGAAGGACTTCGGAATCTCCGAAGGTTGCCTGCACCGCTGGCTCAAAATCGCCGACCGCGACGACGGAATCGAACGCGGCACCGCCACGAAGACAGGCCTCGACGAGTCCGCCGAGCTGCGAGAAGCCCGCAAACGGATCAAGCTGCTCGAGCAAGAAGCCGAGGTCATGCGTCGTGCGG